>JAGQWA010000053.1 GCA_020437725.1 Bacteroidota bacterium
TGACTGACAAAAAAAATCTCGTTCAATTCTATCAAGCAGAACCAAAAATTCTGATACGAAGAATTATTAGTCGCCAAGACCGCCTTTCAGTTACCTATTGTGACGAAAAATTAGTTTTCAAAAAAGACATAAATCCATTTATACCGACTGACGATAATTTTGATTGCTATTTTCTTACAGGAATCATATCGAGCAAATTAATATCCTTTATTTACTTGAACTCATCCTCTATTGCCACCAAAGACGATTTTAGACAAACTACATTAACTGAATTAAGAAAACTTCCTATCCCAAAAATTAATACTAATAATCAAAAACCAATCAGTGATATTGTCAGGGAGATTTTAAGATTAAAATCCGAAAACATTAATTCCGATACTAGCAATTTAGAAAATCAAATCGACCAATTGGTTTATCAGCTTTATGATTTGACCGAAGAAGAAATTGAAATAATTGAAAACAGCCAGAAATGAGCATTGATAGCATAGCAAGACAGATTGCTAATGTTGACCGTGAAATAAACATGGTTGAAAGAAGCATCCACAATATTGACGCCAACATAAGCCGCAAATCAAAAGATGCTCATAACCTTTTGACCAAAATTTCAAGAGAAAAGGACTTAAAAAGAGTTCTAACTTATCAGAAAGACCTTAACAGAAAGAATGAAGAAATAAACAGACTTGAAAAGGATAAAAGCAATAAATCCAAGACATTAGCAGACAAACAGAAAAAGAAACTTGACCTTCAAAGCAGACTGAATAAGGAAGAACAGAAAGAACGTGACAAAGTAAAAAAGGAACAGAAAGACATGCTGTCCTTGCAACAGCAAATTACTAGAGAAATGCAAAGGCAAAAAACGCAATTGCTTGAGTCTTTCGATATCGTGAAACCCATGCAGATTGAACCTACGAGCTATGATGTATTTGTTTCTCACGCGTCAGAAGACAAAGAAGAGTTTGTGAGAGAATTTGTTAAATGTCTTCAAGAAAACGGTCTTAATGTTTGGTATGATGAATTTACATTAAGAGTGGGCGACAGTCTTAGGCGATCTATTGACAATGGTTTAAGAAATTCACGCTATGGAATCGTTGTTTTATCAGAAGCATTTTTCAATAAAGAATGGCCACAAAGGGAGTTGGACGGACTTTTTGCGCGAGAAGTAAATGGGGAAAAAGTAATCCTTCCTATCTGGCATAAAATAAGCAAAAATGAAGTCATGAAATATAGTCCGATAATAGCTGATTTGTTGGCTTTAAACACAGCAAGTTTTACAATTGAAGAAATCGCAAAGGAAATTTCTGAAAGAGTATTGAATTAGTAGTCACCACCAATCTCCTCATTCCAATTCTTTCCCCAACCTAACCCCCATCCCAAGCCTAAAATCGGCTTCTAGTGTGTTGGAGAATTGAGAATAATCGCTATAACCCGGGCAATTAGCATAGCGCAAGCCCAAAGTTGAACGAGCAAAAAGCCTTTTGCCAATTGTTTGCTGAACCATTAAATAGCCGGTGGTGCCAATAACCAGCATGGGTCTATTTACAAAAAGTGCAACACCAAGGTTTAAGTCGCCGCCAGCTCCAAAACTCAAATTGCCATTTTTAACCAAGCGCAAATAACCCAATTGCGAAGTAAGTTGATTGCCCCAAAGTGCTGTTCTAAATTCACCGCCAAGGTTTAATCTGGCGCGCTCATCACCAAAATGCATGTTGGCTTGCAAACCAAAATCACGGTGCGGGTTAAGCGATGGAAAGTAATTGGCTGATAGCGAAAAGTCTTTATACTGCGCGCTGGTTTTTAACGGAATGAAAACCAAAACCACAAATGCATAAATGAGAAAGAATTGGATTTTCATGCCTATTTAATGTTGTTTGAAATGAAAAATGCATCAATGGCCCTTACAATTTCATCATGCTGTTCTTGTTCAGAAATTCCGGCTTCGCCATCACCGTTCTGGTGTCCGTAGCTACCAAACTGCGAATGATTTCCACCCTTAATTTCATACAAAATGGTTTGCCCAACCGTGCCATCAACAGGCAGGTAATTAAGGCTATCCAATTTGGTTATAGGTGGAATATTGGTGCTGTTGTTCTCAATTTCAGTGGCATCATATACTTCATCATTCTGGCCTGTTAATATTAAAATGGGCTTTTGCCAATTGGCCAAATCACTAATAGAATGAGACGCCATTAATACCATTCCAGAATAAAGCTCAGGATTTTTGGCCGCCGCCTGGCCAGCCACTACACCACCTAAAGAGTGACCAGCAATTACCCAATTGCTATACTGGCCTTTGTAATCTCCTAAAACCTTGCTGGCAAGGTTGGGATTGTAAATAGACAAATTGCCGGTGGCTTTTAGCAGAATTACAGGCCGTGACAGTTTAGTGCTTAATTCTCCCATCAAGTCTAAATAACCAGTGGGGTCAACCAATCCGCCTGGGTAAAAAATAATGCCCGTATTGTTCTGGCCACCACCGCTTGGCAACAAGAAAAAATGGCTTTTTTCTTCACTAATAGTATAACCTTCGGCATTTATGCCTTCATCAGGCAAATAACTGCATGATAGCGTACTAAAACTAACGGCAACAAACAGTAGGTAAATTGATTTAAGGCGCATGAATGGCTCTTTCTTTACACAAAAATCACCTTTTGTTTATACTCTCTAAAAACCCATCAAAAACATTTTGTTGGCTACCAAAGCACATTATTAAACGACGATTATTGATATTTGAGAGATATTCCTGTTTTGGAATTAGGTTAAAAAAGGCTCTAAGCTATAGTTTGGTTATTCATTTTGCCCATTGGGCTCGGGCAAAAAACAATAGTACAGAGTTGGTAAAATAATATGGCGGCATTAAAATTTAGCAAGCAAAATCAGACCGATTTTGCCATGGTTCTTAGAAAACGTGTTAACCAATATTTTAAAGAAAACAACATTAGCCGTAAGGCCAATGGTTTTATGTACAGCAAAATTTGGTTTTACATTATTGGCTTAGCTGGTAGCTATGCATTTCTACTTTTAACAGGCAACTGGATTTTAAGCATGGTTGCTTGGATATTGGTTGGATTATTTACGGCACTTTCGGCACTTAATATTTGCCATGATGCCATTCATGGTTCCATTTCAAAAAAGCCAGAAACCAACCAGTTTTTCAGTAATATTTTTAACGTGCTGGGCGCAAATGATTATGTGTGGAATTTCACTCACAACATTGTGCACCATTCATTTACCAATGTGCAAGGGCACGACGAAGATGTTGATGCCATTCCATTTGTGAGAACATCACCACATCAGCCACACAAAGGCTACCATCGTTTTCAGGTGTTTTATGCCTTTTTGTTTTATGGTTTGGCCTCAATCTCGTGGGTATTTGTAAAAGACTATGTTAAGATGATTAAAGGGCAAATTGGCGAAACCAAAATGCCCGTTCCAAGAAAGGAAATAATTAGGCTTATTAGTTACAAACTGGTTTACTATGCATTGTTTTTAGTGATTCCAATGTTGGTTCTACCTTTTAGTTGGATGTTGATTTTAGCTGGCTTTTTAATAATGCATTATGTAGAAGGCTTTACCATTGGCATTATTTTCATGTTGGCTCATTTGGTAGATCATGTTGAATTTCCGATGCCCGATGAAACGGGAACTTTAGAAAACGATTGGGCTGTGCACCAACTTTATACTACGGCCAATTTTGCTCAAAAAAACAAGTTGGTAAACTTTATTACTGGCGGCTTAAATTTTCAGGTGGAACATCATTTGTTTCCTGACATTAGCCATGTGCATTACCCCGCCATTTCTCAAATTGTAGAACAAACGGCTAAAGAATATAACCTGCCCTATTTCAGCAATAATTCATTCTTTCCGGCGGTGCGCTCGCATATTAAATTCTTGAATAAAATGGGAAAAGGCTTGCAGCCAGCTCTCTAAAATAAAAAAGCCAAAACCACCAAGAAAAACGGTATGGTAGGTGGTTTTGGCAAAAAACTGAATTTAGAAAATGTATCTTTTATTGGCTGTGGTGTTCCACTAGCGTATCAACTGGCTTTTGAATAATTCTGCCCACATTAATGTGGTGAATAGCAGCTACTTTTCTCAATAAATCTTCAAAATGGTAGGCAATTGAGCCTACAAAATGCACTGGCACTTCTTTGTAGCCACGGTAGCGCCAAATATGAATGTCAATAAACTTGCTAAGCCCTTTATAAACCATATCCTGCACATACTTTTCGTCTTTATTATCGCTTAAAAATCTCATAAACGAAGCCAGATAAACATTGGCATGCGGCTGCGAATACACATGGTCAAAAACATCTTCGTCTGTTATATTCGGAAACGCTTGTTTAAACCGTTCTCTAATACCATCGGGCATTTGTTTGTAGAAATAAGCTGCTAGTAGTTGCTTTCCAAAGTATGAGCCACTTCCTTCATCGCCCATTATATAGCCCAATGCTGGCACTTCTTCATGAATATGTTGGCCATCAAAATAGGCAGAGTTAGAACCTGTGCCTAAAATGCAGGCAATGCCCGGTTTACCTTGACAAGCCGCATAAACCGCACCGTCTAAATCATGCTGCACATCTATTTGGGCATTTGGAAAAATCTCTGTTAAACCTGTTTTAATGATAGTTTGAAGCTTGGTAGATGAACAGCCAGCACCGTAGAAATGCACATTGCTGACTCTTGACGCATAGTCAAGAAATTCATTGTTCTTTCTAAGTTCAAATGCCACTTGATGACTTGTATGAAACATGGGATTAAAACCCATAGTTGAAAACTGAACTTTTGTATCGCCTTCTACAAAAATCCAATCGCATTTGGTTGAACCACTATCGGCTACTACTATCATAAAATTAGCTTTAAAGAATAAAGTCTGTTGACATAAAATTAGAGCTTCTTTCTTGATAAATGCTACTAATTATGCGCTTGTTGGTACTTGTATTTTTTGCCGCCACCAATGTTCTAATAGAAAACTGCCTAAGTGCATCAGACACTGAAAGTGTTCCTTCAGCAGAATCTTTTCGGCCATTAAATGGATAAACATCTGGTCCACGTTGGCATTGGCTATTAATGTTAAGTCGGCAAACCTGATTCACCAATGGGTCTATTAAATTGGCAATGGTTTCGTGGTTATCGCTAAACAACGAAGCTTGCTGGCCATAAGGCGAATTGGTTAAATAATCAATAGGTTCTTGCAGCGAGCTAAATGTTGCAATAGGCACTACAGGCCCAAATTGCTCTTCATGATAAACCTTCATTTCGCTGTTAACACCCACAAGAAGTTTAGGGTAAACCATGCTGGCTTCATCGTCTTTACCATGTGGTATAATTAATTCAGCTCCTTTGCTGGTGGCATCATTTACCAACTCTTGTAAATAGGCAGGCTTGTCAGGCTCTGGAAGTGGAGTTATTTGCGGGTTCTCCCAAGGCATTCCCACTTTACTTGCGGCAATATTTTGTTTTAGTTTTTGAATGAATTCAGCAGCAATGTCTTCATGTACCCAAATGATTTTTAATGCAGTGCAACGCTGACCGTTGTATGATAAAGCACCCAACATGCATTCTTTTGCAGTGGCATCTATGTCGCAATCGTTCATAACAATTGCTGGGTTTTTGGCTTCTAAACCAAAAACGGTTCTTAGTCTATTTGGTTTTGGATGCTGCTTTTTAAGCACGTTGGCCACGCGTGTGCTACCAATAAATGCAAGCACATGTATTCTGCCGGTACCCAACAAGTAATTGCCTAATAATGACCCTTTTCCGTAAATGATGTTTACCACACCCGCCGGAAAAGATTCTTTAAAGGCTTTCAATAACGGTTCAAGTAAAAGCACTCCGTATTTAGCCGGCTTTAATATGGTAGAGTTGCCCATTATTAATGCCGGAATTAGTGTGGCAAAGGTTTCGTTTAGGGGATAGTTGTAAGGCCCCATACAGAAAACAACACCTATTGGACCGCGTCTAATTTGGGCATAAACACCTTGTTCTAGCTCAAGCTTTGCTGCTTTGCGGTTCATGTCTTTTACCGCGTCTATGGTGTCTTGTATGTATTCAACCGTTCGGTCAAACTCTTTGGCACTATCGCTTTCGGTCTTGCCAATTTCCCACATCAACATGCGTACTACGGCCTCCCTTTGAACTTTCATTTTCTCAATGAAGGTTTCCATGCAACTTAGTCGGTCTTTAACTTTCATGGTTGCCCATTCGCCTTGGCCCTTGTTGTAAGCTTGCTCAGCGGCAGCTAAGGCCTTTTCGGCTTCAGCCTCGTCCAATAAAGGAAAATGACCGAGATTAACAGGTGCTAACTTTCCATTCTCACTCGTATAAACAGGAGACTGAACCGATTTAACATCTCCTTTCCAGGTTTTAATTTCACCATTAATTAAATATGATCGTTGGTGACAAACCGGTGGTTGGTGCTGTTCTGGAAGTTCAGATACTATTGGGAAAATTGATTGTGTTTCTACCATGATTATATCGATAAAATGTTTGCTATTCGTAAATATTCTTCGTTCTCTTGTCCTTGATTTTCAACAACTTCGTTGAGACTTCTATAAATAAGCTGGTTGTTTTGCACCCCAGCCATACAGTTGCTTTTTCCGTCAATTAAACCTTCAACCGCCGCCACCCCGAGTTGACTAGCCAAAATGCGGTCAGTAGCGCAAGGATTTCCACCTCGCTGCACGTGTCCTAGAATTGAAACCCTAATGTCAAACTGGTCGAACTGCTCTTTTATGTCTTTAGCTAGATTATAAGCATTGCCAAGCTTACTGCCCTCTGCAATTACTATTATGTTGCTCTTTTTGTTCTCAACAACCCCTTTTCGCAGTTGCGCAAAAAGCTCGTGTTTTGTGGTTTTTCGTTCAGGAACAAGCGTGGCCTTAGCTCCAATAGCAATGCCCACACTAACTGCCAAAGCACCACTATTTCGCCCCATAACTTCCACCAAAAACAAACGGTTGTGTGACGATGCCGTGTCTCTAATCTTATCAATGGCTTCGGTGGCGGTATTTAAAGCCGTGGTAAAGCCTATCGTTAAATCAGTGCCGTAAATGTCATTATCAATAGTTGCTGGTAGGCCTATAACAGGAATATTGTGCTCTTCGTTGAGTTTTTGTGCTCCCCTAAAACTGCCATCGCCGCCAATAACAACAAGGGCAGAAACGCCTGCGCTCTGTAAATTTTGAGCCGCTAGGGCACGACCTTCTTCGGTTCTAAATTTTTCGCTTCTGGCTGTGTAGAGAATGGTTCCGCCTTGGTTTATTATGAATGAAACTGAACGTGTTTCAAGTTGTTTGAACTCTTTGTTTATGAGGCCTTCATATCCATTTTCAACACCTACAACATCTATCCCATAAAATGCTGCCGTTCGCACTACTGCTCTAATGCAGGCGTTCATTCCGGGGGCATCTCCCCCTGATGTTAAAACGGCTAGTTTGTTAATTTTCATGAGAATTATGAGGCAATATAATACTTAGTGTAATATGTACACTAAGTGTACGTATAAAGTTTTTGTTACTTCATTTAAAAAAGGAGAATTTCTTATAGAAAACGAGATTGGTTTTAATTCTATAAAATGAATAAGGTGCTTCTACATTTGCGCAAATTTCAGAGTAAATGAGTAGCCAAAAAGAAATTGTTTTAAGTGGCATTAGACCAACAGGAAACCTTCATTTGGGCAACTATTTTGGGGCGGTTACCCAGTTTCTTAAAATGCAAGAAACACATAATTGCTACTTTTTTGTAGCCGATTATCACTCACTAACCACGCATCCTAATCCTGTTGATTTACAAGACAATGTAAAAACGGTTTTGGCAGAATACTTGGCTTGCGGCTTAGATACCAATAAGTGCACCCTGTATGTTCAATCTCAATTACCAGAAACGGCAGAGCTTTATTTGCTTTTGGCCATGCATGCTTATAAAGGCGAGCTTGAAAAAACAGTTACCTTCAAAGAAAAAGCCAGAAAACAGCCAAACAACATTAATGCGGGCTTGCTTACTTACCCCGTTTTAATGGCTGCTGATATTTTAATTCACCGAGCAGCTAAAGTGCCAGTTGGCGAAGACCAAAGGCAACATTTAGAAATGACCAGAGATTATGCCCGCAGGTTTAACAATATCTACAATTGCGAAGTTTTTGAAGAACCCCAGGCTTTTAATTTTAGCGGCAAGCTGGTTAAAGTTCCAGGACTTGATGGCTCTACCAAAATGAGCAAAAGCGATAACGAGAATAACTGCATTTTCTTAAAAGATGATGAAGCCACCATTCTTAAAAAACTTAAGAAGGCTAAAACGGATGCTGGCCCAACTCAATTGAACCAAGAAAAGCCACAAGAAATTGAAAACCTATTCAATTTGGCCAATTTGGTTAATGTAGAAATGGCATCATCTTTCGAACAAGATTACAATCAAATGACCATTAGATATGGCGACTTTAAAAAGGCCATAGCTGCCGAAATGTGGAATTATATTCAACCAATTCAAGAAAGAATTGAAAGCATAAAAGCCAACGATAAGCTTCTTGATGAAGTTATGGCACAAGGAATGGAAAAAGCCAAAGAAAGCGCACATAAAACACTAAATTTGGTGCGAGATGCTATAGGTTTGAAACGAATTTATTAGCGGGCAATTCTCTAGATTCAAATGAAATTTTTACGCATTTAATTGCTACTTATTTAAATGGAAAACAACGAATTAAAACACATAGCCGTTGCAGGCAATATTGGCGCAGGAAAAACAACCCTTACCAGCCTTTTGGCAAAGCATTATAACTGGGACGCCCATTACGAACAAGTTGACGACAACCCTTATATAAACGACTTTTATCAGGACATGAAGCATTGGTCTTTCCATATGCAGATATTCTTCATGAACCAACGCTATCGCCAAACTTTTGAATTTAGAAAAAGAAACCGCCCCGTTATTCAAGACCGAACCATATACGAAGACGCATTCATTTTTGCTCCTAACCTTTACGAAATGGGGCTAATGACCGAAAGAGATTTCATTACCTATAGAATGCTTTTCGAAACCATTGAGCCGCATATTCAACCACCAGATTTGCTTATTTACCTTAAGGCATCTATCCCAACATTGGTTGAGCAAATTCAAAAACGCGGACGAGAATATGAAGACTCACTTAGGTTAGACTATTTAAAGAAGCTCAATACGCGCTACGATCAGTTCATAGAAACGTACAAAAACAGACTTTTAATAATAGATGTTGACACTTTGAACTTTGCCGATAAGCAAGAAGACTTGGGTGAAATTATTAATAGAATTGAGTCTGAGCGTGTAGGCTTATTCTAATAGAATGTTCTCTCAAGCCTTTCAAAATCATTTACTTAGTCATAATGTTTTTGAAGGCACTTTAAAGTTCGAATCAATTGTTCCCATTTCTGGAGGCGATATAAATTCAGCGTTTCGAATAGATACGGCAAAGCAGACATTCTTCTTAAAACTAAACAACCTTTCTTTTGATAAAATGTTTGCCAAAGAGGCAAATGGGCTTAATGCAATTGCAGCCACTGGCACTATAAAAACACCCAAAATTTTTGCGCATGGCCAATTCGAAAACACCCAATATTTACTTTTAGAATGGATAGAAATTGGGCTCAAAAAGTCTTTTGCACAATTAGGTAGTCAACTTGCACAATTGCACAAAACTACCCGGTCGCATTTCGGGTTTTTTGAAAATAACTTTATTGGAAGCCTCACTCAATTAAACCAGGCAGAACCAGATTTTATCACTTTCTTCATTACTCAACGACTTGAACCTTTGGTGAAAAAAGCAAGAGACGCCCAATTACTAGAATCTCATCAAGTTGCGCAGTTTATTGCCTTATACAACAAGTTGCCAGAATTAATTCCTCACAGCAAACCATCTCTTCTGCATGGCGATATGTGGAGTGGAAACGTAATATTTAATCAAAGCGGCGAGCCTGTATTAATTGACCCCGCAACCTATTTTGGACATTATGAAATGGAATTAGCTTTTACGCAAATGTTTGGAGGTTTTCCTTCAGAATTTTATAACGCGTATTTCAATTCTACAGAGCCTATTCCCGGGTTTCAAAAACGGGTTCCTGTTTACAATCTCTATCCCACTCTTGTTCACCTACTACTATTTGGCAAAAGTTATTTGCCCGGAATTCGTTCAACCTTAAATACCTTTTCTTAATCTTTGGCATTTACTCATAACTTTCGCAGATTAAATGCGTTAAGCAGTTTGTATGCCTAGAAAAACCGTATTTACACTTCTAACTTTATTTGCTTTTGCCTTAAATAGTTATGGTCAGAAAGGGCATTTTTTAGGTGTTTATGCTTTTCCGCAACTCACGAGCATTACTAGCTCGTTCGACCTTGGTTTTAGCAGAGACGACAAGGGTTTAGGCGATGATTTTGAGTTATTGCCCACAATTGGATATGGCGGTGGGGTAACATATTATTACATATCGAGCAGCTATTTCGGGTTTAAAACGGGCCTACAATTTTCTAATCAAGGGCAACGGTATGCTAGTAATGTTAGGCTTTTTGAAACCGATAGTTTTAATACGAGCTACACCAGCCGCGTTAATCTCAACTATTTAAAAATGCCACTTCTTACTCATTTCACCATTATTGATGAAAATACTCGAGCACATTTTACCCTGCAATTTGGCTTTCAATTAGGCTATTTGGTTGGCGGCAACTATTCTATTACTGTTAAAGGCTACGAGCCAAACTATTCACTAGCAATTACCGATGCTTTTAATCGGCTTGAAGCATCTTATATAATCGGAGGAGACCTATTAATTGAATTAAACGAAAAGAAAACAACTCTGCTTCAAATTGGCGTTCAATATGACAAAACGATTGGCGGAATAGATAATTATGACAGGACCATTACGTCAAGCACTCCAATGGAACATAGATTTCCTGTTGGGACTTTAAAATACCATAATTATCCTACCATTCCTGGCGGTAGAACACAATACAACACCAAAAACGAAACTTTTCAAGTTCGCATGGGCCTTGTTTTCAGGCTAAAAGAAATAGCTGAAAAGGAGTCTGTATATTAGTGCCACACAATTGGTTCTTTATGAGATTATTGGCACTTTTTGCTTCACTATTACTATTTAGTGTTGGCGATTCTAACAACACCCTTCCCATTTGCATAGTAAACGCCAATGTTTTAGATGTTGAAAGCGGAAAATGGCTTAAAACCAACATTACCATTTCTGGTAATACGATAACTGACGTTTCAACCAACAAACCAGAAAAGGCACAATTTCACGACTTTGAAGGTAGGTTTATAATTCCTGGATTGGTGGATGGACACATGCACTTCTTTCAATCAGGTGGGTTATTTACTCGGCCAGATATTGCAGACTTAAGGCATATAAAATCTTATGAAGAAGAACAGTCTTGGATAAATGAAAACCATAACGACCTTTTTAAGCGCTATTTGGCATGCGGAATAACTACCGTAATAGATGTTGGCGGGCCATTATCAAATTTTGCCCTTAGAAAACAGCATTCAAATGCCGACACTTTACCTGATGCCTATGTGGCGGGTCCATTAATTTCTACCTATCAACCCGCCGCACTTGGCGATAAAGACCCGCCTATTTTAAAGGCACATACTATTGATGAAGCCAAAGAATTTGTTTGGCAACAGGCCAAGTTTCAGCCTGATTTTATAAAAGTGTGGTACATAGTTACACCTGATAATCCAGCCGAAAAATCATTTGAAATGGTTAAAGCCGTTGGTGATTTGTGCGATGAGTTGAATTTAAAATTCGCCGTGCATGCTACCCAACTCCAAACCGCTAAACTTGCCATAAAAGCTGGCGCAGATTTGCTTGTTCATAGTGTAGATGATGAACTGGTTGATAAGGAATTTATTAATCTCATGAAGAAAAACAAGGTTAGTTACATACCTACTCTTCAGGTTTACCAGAACTACCAACGCACTTTCGCTCAAGATTTTGACTATAGTTTGCATGAGTATCGCTGGAGCCACGGAGAAGCAATGAATTCGCTTTTTCAGCTAAAAACCCTTGAAAAACCAACGCTTAATCCACGGCTAAAAATGTTGGTTAATCAAACATATCAGCCAACCAAAAGAGATACTATTATGTCTCAAAATCTGCAAAAGATTTATAAGGCCGGTATTAACATTATTGCCGGAACAGACGCCGGAAATATTGGCACTCATCACGGTTCAAGTTTGCTTAAGGAGTTGGTTATGATGAATAATTCGGGAATGAGCAACCTTGACGTGTTGAAAAGCGCCACATGCAACGCTTCAGCTTTGCTAAAAAATTTTTCAGGTAAAATAGAAGTGGGCAGCAAAGCCAATTTAATAGTGCTAAAAAACGACCCATTAAAAGACCTATATGCGCTGCAAGAAATTGTTTGTGTCTACAATAAAGGGGTAAAACATACCGCTGAAATTCTAGTGCCTAGAAATGCAGAACAATTAGCACAGGAGCAATTAATGGCAT
>JAGQWA010000539.1 GCA_020437725.1 Bacteroidota bacterium
GTTTTGGGTGGGCAGATTGCTTATCATAAATTGAGTTTAGACATGCGCCAAATTGCGCGTTTGGGCATTTGGGGCAGAGCCGAATATGTTTTTAATCTCAACAAAACTTTTACGCCGGTTCCTTATTTGTTGCTCGATGTTTTTGCGGGCAACGAAACCTTTATTAGAACCCTGGAGACTTACAACATGATGAACTTTTTTGAATTTGTGAGCGACCAAAATTTCCAGGCTTTTTACGTGCACCATTTTGATGGTAATTTGATGAACCGAATTCCGGTAATGCAAAAACTGAAATGGCGTTTGGTGGGTAGTGCCAAACTGGCCTATGGCACTTTAAGTGATGCAAACAGAGCGTTGGTGCCTGAGTTTAATGCCAATGGCGTGGCCGTTACCCCAGTAAATACCTTAGACCCTTGGAAACCTTATATGGAAGTGGGTTATGGATTTGAAAACATCTTTCAATTTGTGAGAATACAGGCTTTCCATCGCCTAACCTATACCCATAATGCCAATAACTTTGGCATTAAAGGCTCAGTTTATTTCAACTTTTAAAACACAGAAAATGAAAATTCTATCATACAACGTAAATGGCATTAGGGCCGCAATGGGCAAGGGCTTAATTGATTACTTAAAAGAAGAAAATGCCGATGTGGTATGCTTTCAAGAATTAAAAGCCATGGCAGAGCAATTTGACGTTTCTGAGTTTGAAGCATTGGGATATCACTGCCATTGGTTTTCAGCCCAAAAGAAAGGGTATAGTGGTGTTGGTTTGCTTTCAAAGCAAAAACCAAAGCATGTAGAATATGGTTGCGGACATGAATTGTATGATTTTGAAGGCCGGTTTCTTAGAGCTGATTTTGATGATGTGAGCGTAATCTCAGCCTATTTTCCGTCGGGAACCAGCGGCGACGAAAGGCAAGATATAAAGTATGAATTTCTTGATTTTACAGCCAACTACATTCAAGAATTAAGAAAAAACCACCCAAACTTGGTTTTGTGTGGAGACTACAATATTGCCAATAATGATATTGACATTCACAGCCCAAAAACCAACCAAAAATCTTCTGGTTTCTTGCCAGAAGAACGGGCTTGGCTCACCAAGTTTTTTGAAAATGGAATGGTAGATTCTTTCCGTTATTTACACCCCGAAGAGCAGAAATACTCGTGGTGGAGTTTCCGCTTCAATGCGCGCAAAAACAACAAAGGCTGGCGTATTGATTACAACGCCATATCTGAGCCGTTGCTTCCAAGATTAAAAGCCGCCAGCATCGAGAATAATGCCGTTCATTCAGACCATTGCCCTATTGTGGTGGAGTTGAGCTAGTGCTTAAACTAAGCCAGATTTGTAACCTGGATTTATACTAGGTTGAATTTCAAATTCAAGTTAACTTATAGCGTGATTGCAAAGCTGGCCGAGATTTAGAGTTACAAACTCTACAACCCACCCAAAAGCTCGTCAACCGACACTTCTTTGTCAAATTTTGAAATCTGAACCCAGTTGTTGTCAAAGACATAAGTAGTGGGTACTTCGCTGTAGCCAAACCAAGCGTCAAAATTGAACTCAGAGTCAATGGCAAAAAGTACATTGTCTTTACCATCAAAGTATTTCGACTGAAAATTGGCGGCTTCAGCTTCTTCGCCCCAGCTTACCCATATAAGCGTGTAATTGGTAAAGCGGTCAAAATCAGCTTGTATCAATTTAGCTTGTTCGTTGCAATGGTCGCAAAATGGATCGTAGTAAAACACCAAAACAGGTTGGTTTTTGGTTAGGTTTTCTTGGGTTAATTTATCGCCATTTAGCTGGGTAAACTCAAAGGCAGGAAGCGTTATTTCTCCTGCAAAAGCCATTGCCAATAACATAGATTTTAGCCAATACATAACCCTAATTTTAGCGGGTTAATTTAACGATAATAGTGGTTAGCAGATTTAAACTCTAGACCACATTTTAATTAGAACATCCTACCATTATGAACCAACCATTAACTGCCAGATATTTCAACCATTCATCAACAACGCATATACTTCACCCAAAATCATAGTTAAAGTTAATCCCATAATTATACACTCCATGTCAGCTATTTCTTTGCCAATCATCATTGGCAGGGTAAGGTTTATAATGGTTTTTGAAACACTGCC
>JAGQWA010000540.1 GCA_020437725.1 Bacteroidota bacterium
ATTAGAGAAGAGTTGAATATTCGTTTAGAAAACGAAGGAATTCAATCACTTCAAAACCAATTAGAAAAGCTAGATTCTGATTCTTTTAACAGCATTTCTACTGATAATCCTAGACGCTTAATACGGGCGTTGGAAGTTTGCTTAAGCAGCGGAAAACCCTATTCGTATTTCAAAAACCAACCGAAAGAAAAAAGACTTTTTGAGACAGAATATGCGGGAATTGACTGGCCGCGTGAAACCTTGTATAAACGCATTAATGAGAGATGTGAGCAAATGCTCACAAATGGATTATTGAAAGAAGTGGAGTCGCTGTACGACTTCAAGCATTTGAACGCTTGCCAAACAGTAGGTTACCAAGAGTTCTTCGAATACTTTGACGGCAATTGCAGTTTAGACCAAGCCATTGAAAAGTTTAAACAGCATACACGCAACTATGCCAAGCGTCAAATTACCTGGTTTAAAAAACTAGATGGAGTAAAGTGGCTTCAGCCTTCAGAATTAGAATAATATTATTGCGCCGTGTTTGATCTTCTGCAAGACAACTGGTTGATAGCACCCATCTTTTTTGGCATTGCATTTTTGTATGCCATGGCCGGTTTTGGTGGCGGCTCTAGCTATTTGGCCATCATGTCGTTGTTTGGGGTTGACTTTAACTTAATGCGACTGGCGGCTTATTTCTGCAATATTTCGGTTGTTAGCGGTAACCTAATTAACTATATAAAAGAGCAATTGCTACCGTTCAAATTGGCCTTTCCATTGGTGGCAATTAGCATTCCGGCGGCTTTTGTTGGTGGTTTAATTGAACTTACAGAGCGGTCTTTTTTCATTATTCTGGGTGGTGCTTTAATAATTGCTGCGGCTTTATTGTTTAAGCAAACCTTTAATCAAAAAATTAGGCAAGCGAAGAAGTTTCCCAAAGCGGTTTACTTAGTAATTGGTGCGGCAGTTGGGTATGTTTCGGGTTTGGTTGGTATTGGCGGTGGAATTTTCTTAGCACCCATCATGCATTTAATGCGATTGGCATCGGCCAAAAAAATTGCGGCCATCGCTAGTTTTTATATATTGGTTAATTCAGTTGCTGGTTTAAGCGGAAGAATTATTTCAGAAGGAATTCCGGTAGGAACTATGTCAATACTTCCCTTAGTAGCATTAACCATACTTGGCGGACAGCTGGGAAATAAACTTTCCATTAAAAAACTAAATCCCGTTGCGCTAAAAAGACTCACCGCTATTTTGATTTTCTACGTAGGAATAAGAGTTTTGAACCAACAGCTGCATGTAATATGACAAACACTTCTGCTCCATTCAAAATCTTGCTGTTTGGCATCACCAAAGAAATTGTTGGTTCGTCAACCATTCAGCTCGAATTATCTGAACCAACTGTTGGCGCATTAAAAGCTAAACTTAGAAGCCTTTACCCTGATTTGGGTACTTTAAACTACTTGGCCGTGGCTGTTAATGAGAACTATGCTACAGACCAGCAGCAGCTCCGGCTAGGTGACGAAATTGCCCTTATTCCGCCCGTAAGCGGTGGTTAAACCAAGAGTATGTTGTTTGATATTCAAATTCTGGAAACACCATTAAGCGTGCAAGATTGTACCACTTTTGTAACTGATGAAAGTTGCGGTGCCATTGATGTTTTTATTGGTACGGTTAGAAACCAAACCAAAGGCAAAAAGGTAGAATATCTCGATTTTGAAGCTTACAAGTCTATGGCCATTAAGGAAATGCAAAAAATAGCAGAAGCTACTTCTGCAAAATGGCCAGTTGCCAAAATTGCCATGCATCACAGAGTTGGGAAACTAAAACTTAAAGAATTGGCAGTGGTTATCGCCATTTCAACCCCGCACAGGCAGGCCAGTTTCGAAGCTTGTAAATTCTGTATAGATCAACTAAAAGAAACGGTTCCTATTTGGAAGAAAGAAGTGTTTGAAGATGGCGAAGTTTGGGTGGCAGCGCATCCTTAATGTCTTCACAGGATGCAATAGATGTGCAGGATCGTCAGGATTGTTTTGATTGTTCTGGTGAATTGAATCGCATTTGGTTTTTCCAATTAAATAATAAATCCTGTTTATCCTGGTATTCAAGTAGTCCTGATAAAACAAAAAATGTCTTCACAGGATGCAAT
>JAGQWA010000541.1 GCA_020437725.1 Bacteroidota bacterium
TGAAAATATCCACTCCATTTCGCAACGTTCTTTTTGCGGATAGCAGATTGCCCCACTGCCATTAAACTGAGTGCGTACACAATAGAATCAGCCAACATATCTAATGAATCAGCCACTAACCCCATTGACTTTGAAATCCAACCAAAGAGTATCTCAATTACAAAAAACGAGAAATTAATCAGTAGTACTGCCCATAGTAGTTTTCGCTCTTTTTTGGAGTCTGTAGAGTAGTTTATTGACTCTGTCGTTTTTGATTCGGAAACCAACTTTGTATCCAATTTCAGCTCTTCTAGTAGATTCAATATTTCAGATGAATTGCCAAGGTGCATTACAGTTAGTTTTCTGTCTTGAATGTCAAAATCAAGTTGCTGTATGGAATCATAGTCGGCTAGCTTCATACGAATCATTTGCTCTTCCGAAGGGCAGTCCATTTTTGAAATATGAAATATTGCTTTTTGCATCAAATCCATCGTCTCACACTGTTTTTATATGCTTGATATGCTTCACCATGTGTTTCAAGTAGGTACACTTCTTCTAATCTTACTTGGACTTGTACGGTTATGAACATCACTAGTACCAATGTAAAGCTCAGGGTGTTTGGAAGAATGAGGAAAATGCCAATGTAAAATACCACTACGCCTAGGAATACTGGATTTCTTGAGATAGCAAATATCCCTTTAACTACTAATTCAGTCTTTTCGTCATAGTCTATTCCAATACGCCAAGAATCTGACATTTGAACTTGAGCGATTAATGTCCAAAGAAATGAGATTAGCAATAGGGCTACACCGACCATTTGTATTGAGTCCCGCAATAAAAAAGGAATAGGATTCAAAAACTGATAAACAGCTGGTAGGTAGGAGTAGCAGACAATAGTTATAGCCATAAAAAGAACAGCCATTTTGTAAATGAAACCGAGGTAGTCATGTGCATTCTCGGTTGAACTGAAAACAAAAGGATTAACACCCGATTGCCGCCACACTATGATGGATCGAAACACAAAGACTATGAGCAAATACGCAACGGTGATAATTGGAGTTATGATTTGGTAAAAGTCCATGGTTTAGAAAATGTTAATCTTCACACCACCATTAAATACAAAGCCTGGAGTGGGTGCCCATATATCATTAAAGGTTGGATTCGAAATTGGAGCATTTACAAGTGGCTCAAAATTGGTTTGCATTGTATTGGTGAAATTCTCGAAGTTGGCAAATAAGGTAATGTGTTCAAAGTGTTTCATCACCATAAAACCCATTGTCCAATAGTCCGATTTTTGATCAAAGCTGTTATCAAATTGCCGACCTGTGTAGTAGAGTTCGTAGCCAACTGACCAATTGTCTTCTAATTCATACATCAGAATGAAACCTGCCATACTCTCAGGGGTTAAGGGCTGCTGCTTATTTATATTGTCGTATTTCAGTTCTGTGTTGGTATAGGTGTAATACATAAATAATTTAAAGTCTTCGTATGTGGTTCTAATCGAAGTTTCAAAGCCTGAACTTTGAATTGGGCCATCGGCATTTTCATAAAAGTATGTGCTGCTTGGTACATCTTCTCTTAGGACTAATGCTTGGTTGAGCTGCGTGAAAAAGAAGAGTTGGTTAATGGCAAAAGTGAATTTGTCTAGTACAATAGTTTTATAGTTGAAGTCAATATTCCCACCAATGGAGGTTTCGGGATTGAGTGAACTTGTGCTAATCGGTGCTATATCTTTATAATAAATACGCTCCGCATCTTCTGTAAATAGCGTTGGGAGTTTATAACCCATTGCACCGCTTATTCTTGAAGAAAACTTATTGCTGTGCTTGTAAAGTAGTGCAAGTCTTGGCAGTACAAAGGGGCCATGTTCAATGTTGTAATCGGTACGTAAGCCACCTTCAAAAACAAATCTTTCACCTAAATTCCTTGTGTTCTGGACGAAAGCACCAAACGTATTGAATGTGTAACCCTGAGAGCCAAGGCTATCAGGATTGTTGTCTGTAAAAGACTCGTAATAATGATTCACTCCTAAGTGCCATTCGTTTTCATCTGATTTGTTGAGTTTTAGAAATGCTTCTGAAAAACTGGATAGCTGCTGTCCGTCAAATAGATAGTCGGGAATAGTTAATTCCCGGTTGAA
>JAGQWA010000542.1 GCA_020437725.1 Bacteroidota bacterium
CATGTTAAGCAATTGATAAGCGTTACTTGGTGTTTCGTTTACGCTAACATGGTTTTGGGCAAGTAAATAATTATGCTCAATGTCAAAATGTTTTAAGTGGAATTTGCCTTTCAATTTAAACTCCCATTTAACATGAGATGAAAATCGGGTTTGCGGAATTTGTGGTAGCGCGGCACCTTTATTATCGCTTCCATAAATAATAGAAATTCCGTGCTCAAAATGCAATTGATGGGCAAAATGCGGATGCCAATGTAGTTTTGCTTCTGCACCTTGTAATTTGGCTGTTGGCTCTCTTTTGTACGCAAACACAGGCTTTTGGTCAATAACCGAATCAGTTGGCTGAAGCATAATAAAATCATTTATGATACTCAGAAACGGATTAAAGCTTACTCCAATATGCTCAGTGTCAAAACCAATGTTCAAATCGAATTGAGTAGCAAATTCTGGCTTTAAATCGGCATCACCCAGTTCATATATAAAGGCAGCATGATGCACTCCGTTTGACAGCAATTCATTTATATACGGCGGCCTGAAACCTGTTGATGCATTGGCCCTAATGCTAAGCTGTTGCCATTGTTTTATTATACCTGCCGAGCCATTTAGACCTGCATAATTATCATTAAAAACAATTGAACTAATTGGACTTATGTTCGATTTAACATTGCGCAAATCATAGCGCAAACCAGCCTGCCATGATATAGTAGAATGCTTTCCATTTAAAAGGGCATAGGCTCCATGGTCTTGCATTTTAACATCAGGTATGAGTATTTGCGTGGCATTGGACAAATTTTGGTTGTTCTGAAACATGCCTTGAACACCAGCCAAAAACGTAACGGGCTTTGCAAGTTTGGCCGTGTAGCGAGCATGATAAACTGTGTTTCTTAAATCCATGTTTACTCCTGGAATAGTCCATTTTTCGTCATGCTCGGTTAGAGAACCAAACGTTCTTCCAACCCAAAATTTTAGGTCGCTATTGTTAAAGTAAAAGCGGTTTTCGAGTAATAAATAATGATTGGTAATGAGTTGAGCAGGAATGCTTTTTTCGCCTGATTGGGTTTTGGAAACAAAGCTTTCAATTGAAGTAATTTCATCATGTGTGTGGCCGGGAATTCCAATTCTTCCATTAAGGAGATTATAGCGCAGATTCATTACCCAGTTGGTTTTGTGAAAACCTAGCGATGCTTTTATGGTTTGTGTTTTGAACCTTGAGTTGGTAACAAACTGGCTATTAGGCAGCCTATAATCTTGAGCATGACTTTGCCCCGCAAAAAGGTTAAACCTTACATGGTTTTTAGCTATTTTGAAACCGAATGAATTGGTGTAATTCAGTGAATTGGATTCAAATTTTGACTGAGCAAATCCTTCAATTTGATTTTCGGCGGCATAAGGTTCATCTGTAAAATGCACAACTCCGCCAAGCGCATCGGCACCGTACATTAATGAGTTTGGGCCTTTTATAATTTCTACTTTTCCTATTCCAAGCTCGGTAAGGCCCATGCCGTGGTCGCCTCCCCATTGCTGGTTTTCAATTCGCAGACCATTTAGGTAAGTAACCACTCGCATACCGCTTAGCCCGCGAACCACAGGTTTGCCAATACCCGTTCCTGTTGACTGATTATAAATGCCTGGAATACGAGTTAAAGCGTCTGCCAGCTGTGGCGATGGAATAGACAATAGCTCGGCCATTGATTTTTGCTCAACACTGCTAATTTGGTACTGTTGCACCAAACCAGTTGAAGCAGAAATGGTTACTTCGTGCAAACCCACATGAGTTGGTTTAAGCATAATAATCATAGTGTCGTTGGCCGAAACTTCAGATAATGCTATTTGTTTGGAAGCATATCCAAGCGCCGAAACAAGCAAAGTGGCGTTTTCTGGTAATGACTCATGAATCTCGAAAAAGCCTAAATGGTTGGTTATTTGTCCGGTTTCTAATTGAAGGTAATAAACCGAAGCATTGGCAATGCCTTTTTGGGTTTGAGCATCAACCAGCTGCCCAAATTGCTGAGCTTGACCAATAATGCTAAGAAGTAAAAATAGAAAGACCGCTAAACCAGATTTCATTCGCCAAATGCAACAGTGTTGCAAAAGTAAATGATTCTTGTCGTCCGGCAAGC
>JAGQWA010000543.1 GCA_020437725.1 Bacteroidota bacterium
ACCAAGCAACTAGAAATGATTGCCAAAACACCAAAGCCACCCTACTACGCTGTAATATTTACTTCTACCCTTAGAGTTGAAGACCCTTTATATGTGGAAACGGCCAATAGAATGGAAGAATTGGCTAAAGAAATGCCAGGGTATTTAGGTATAGAAAGCGCAAGAAATGAGATAGGCATAAGCGTTTCTTATTGGAAAGACGAAGCCAGTATTAAAAACTGGAAAATGCAAACCGAACATCTTCTTGCCCAAAAATTAGGTAAGGAAAAATGGTATGCAAGCTTTAAAACAAGAGTGGCATTGGTACAAAGAGATAATGGGTTTGAAAAAGAATGATGTTCTGAACCAAACTTTAACGATATTCCACAGCTGAAAATCGTTGAAAATGAAGTCGTTTCTCCCCTACTTTGGCTTATTGGCATTAGCCATTTCTGCACAAAATTCCTTAGCCCAAACTCAATTTCAAAAAACCACCAACGCTAGTTCTAACGACCGTAATTACCATTTAACATCGCTACCGTCAGGTGCATTGTATGCTACAGGATACACAGACGCGGTTAGTGGAAATAAGGATGATGCTTTTGTGATTCGTTTCAATGCCTTTGGCGAAGTAGAATGGGCCAAAACCTATGGCGACCAACAAGACGACTACAGCTGGGATTTAATTGCCTTGAAAAATGGCGATTTATTAGGTGCTGGATATTCTTCAAGTTTTGGTACGCCTAAAAATGCCGCTACCTTAACTCGAATTGACTCTACTGGCAAGGTTGTCTGGCTAGCTGGCTTGTTTAACCTTAGCTATGGAATAGATTTTTATCGCGCGTACGAAACTTCAACTGGTCATTTATTGGCCGGTGGATTAATGCAATCTGCCAGTAATTCTGACGAAATAGTGCTTTGCAAATTCACGCAAAAAGGCCAATTTCTTTGGGCAAAAACCATTGGCACCGGCGGTTCTGATGAACTAATGGGCATTACCGAAACAAGTGAGGGCCACTATTTGCTTTCTGGTTTAATGAACTCTACTAATGGCTTTGGCAGCTCAGATTTCGGCGTTGTGAAACTTGATACTTCAGGTTCAATGATTTGGAACAAAATCTACGGCGGCTCAAGTGGCGATAGGCTAAACGACGCCATACAAATTGGAAATGCCTATTACTTTTTGGGATGGAGCAGCAGCGATGGACAAGGAAGTAACGATGTGGTGTTAATGAAAACCGACACAGCGGGAAAGGTTAACTGGACCAAGTTTTATGGTAGTTCAAACGGCGATTTGGCATTTAATATGAAGTTTGACAAACGCGATTCATCCATTGTAATGGCCGGCTATACAGACGCGCTTGGTAGCAGCTCAAGAAATAGTTTATTGGTGAAAGTTGATCTTGATGGAGACCTTATTTGGGCAAATAGTTATGGTAAAAACTCTCGCGACGGGCATTGGCCTACTGGCTTGGTTATAAACCATGAAGACGGTTACTACTTGTTAGGTTCAAGCAATTCATTTAGCTCAAACGCAGATTATGATTTGTATTTGGTTAAAACTGATGGTGATGGCAAATCGGGCTGCAACCAAGCCGACCCTAGTTTTAAGGAGAAAAATGTTTCATGGAGCGGCAAATCGGTTGCAAGTGGCTCAAAACCAAGCTTAACTACTGGCACCGGAACCATTACTCCTGGTAATTGGAACATTAAAAGCCGAAGCGCTTGCTGTAACCTTTCAAAACCTAAATTAACTGGTGCTCATCTTTGTTTGGAAGACACTGTAAGAGTAGGCACTTCGTCAATTCCGAAAGGTTATTCCTTTAATTGGCTTTATAACAATCAATCAATTTCAACAGGCAGCAACATTCAAATTGCTTACGGAAACCCCGGATTTTACGACTTAACAGTTTCGGCCAAAGGCAGTAATTGCAAAACGCAAATTGAATCAATAGAAATTAGTAACAGCAAGAAACCGCAAACCGGTCTCGATTCGCTCTATGTTTTTTGTGAAGGAGAAAAAGTGGAGCTAATTCCCGATAACAACTTGAAGAAAACCGTTTGGCTAAGCTTTCAATCTCAACAACCCGACACCAGTTTTAGCCGCATTTATAGCGAAACTGATACTTTCTTGTT
>JAGQWA010000544.1 GCA_020437725.1 Bacteroidota bacterium
GTCGTTTGCACGTGCTAACCAACCAAAAAGGCAAGTGGTTTAAAGACAGTCTTGTGGCCGAAAAATCGAGCTTTGGCCACCAACTAACCCTGGCTGATTTTGACCAAGATGGCGACATGGATGTTTTTACTGTGAGTTCTCCAAGCGATAATCTTAGCTATTTCGAAAACCTTACCATTAATTGTAAAAGAAGCTATTCTAACCAAGCCATTAGCATTTGCGATGGCGATAGCGTGCAAGTGGGTAAAAATTACTACCGCACCGCTGCTACTGTGGTTGATAGCAGCATAAGTTCATCAGGTTGCGACTCAATTGCAATTTATGAGATTGATGTAAACACCGACCCAAAACTTCAAGTAAAAGGAACAGCCGATTTTATTTATCTAGCTAATGCAGGTCAGGTAGATTCAATAAAATGGTTTTTAGATGGCAAAGAAGTAAATGCGGCCAAAAACGATACGTTATTCCCAACTCAAACTGGTAATTATTACGCTGAGTATGAAGTAAATGGCTGCCTGTTTACCAGCAATACGCTCTACCATACGCTTGTAGGTCTGCCCAATACTGAAATGCAAATTGCCGTTTATCCAAATCCAACTATGGGCATTGTAAATGTAGTTTTTGAAGGAGAAGAATTGTTCGAATACAGGCTTCTTAACCTGCAAGGAAAAGAGATAGTAGTTGGTAGAATGAACACCAATCTGTTAGATTTTTCTGCGGTTGAAGGTGGGGTTTATGTTTTGGAATTTTCTTCAAGTAAGCGAATACTTACTTTGCTCATTTCTATTTTAGAGTAGATTAAAGTAAGAGAAGTTTTGGCATAGTTTGTCAGTGTCATAAACACATGAAAGAATGGTGATTTTTGTCACATTACTGACAGTTCGTCACTCTATATGCACATACATATAGTATTTTCAGATAAATTTAGTTTTGGCACATCATGTGTTAAAAAAGAAAAAGCAGCCGTCGGAGAGACGAGCTGCTTGTTGGTTCTAGGTTGCTGTCTACCAAACGTTTAACTTAGAACTTTCTCAATTTGAGGCGGCAAAAGTAGAAGTAATTCGAAATCTGCCAAATATTCTCAAGTTTTTCTCTCTTGGTTAAACCTGCACACCAGTTGTAAAGTGTGGGCTAATATGTAATTAAAAAAATATGGCGAAACATTTACAAAAGCAATTTGCACAATTTCATGAGAACATCAAACTCACTAACACAAAGGACAATGTTCCACTACGTGACAAAAGAGAAATTTTAGTTCAAGCTCTAAAAGATTATTTTGATAATAAAGCCGAAACCGAAGGCAAAACCAAAATAACCTTTACTGCAGAAAATCAAGGGAGTTATTCTATGGGCACTGGCATTAAGCCACTAGAAGGAGAAGACTATGATATAGATGTAATGATTCTTTTCAATTTTTCTAAAGATGATTACAGCCCTGTCAAGGTTAAAGAATGGGTTTTTGAAGCCCTAAATTCTGTAGGCAACAGAGAAGTAATTTACAAAAAACCATGTGTTCGGGTTCAGTACAAGAAGGCGGGAGAAGAGCATTTTCATGTAGATATGGCTCTTTATGCAAATTCTAATGATAATGGCAAGACCTACCTCTCTGTTGGAAAGCCAACTTCTGCCACTGCTGATAAAAAATGGGAAGTTTCCAACCCCAAAGCCCTTAAAGAGAAAATTAACTCTAAGTATAAAAATGCTGATGAAAAACAGCAAATGAAAAGGGTAATACGTTATTTAAAAAGATGGAAAGACCTTAAGTTTCCCAAAACGGGTGATGCCAGACCAACTGGTATAGCTTTTACCGCATTGGCATATAATCACTTTGTACCTGAGATAGATGTCACATCAAAATTTGCATCAACTGTTGAAGGAAATGACCTAGTAGCTTTCCGCCAATTGACCGAAAGAATACTTGAACAATATAGTTGGTGGACAGAGCGGTTTTCAGTTAAACTGCCAGTTGAACCAGGGAATGACCTGTTTGAACGAATGAAACCAGGTCAACATAAAACCTTAAAAGAAAAGCTAGAAAAGCTTAAGGAAGTTTTGGTGTCCGCTGAAAATGAGATTGATCCACATGAAGCAT
>JAGQWA010000545.1 GCA_020437725.1 Bacteroidota bacterium
AAGTTTCTAGCATTAAGAGAAAAGATGTTCCATTTCTGCGAAGAAAGATTGGAATTGTGTTTCAAGACTTTCAATTACTAACCGATAGAACTGTTAAAAACAACTTGCTTTTTATAATGAAAGCCACCGGATGGAAAAAGAAAAAGTTAATTGAAAAACGACTTGTAGAAATTCTTGAGCTAGTGGGTTTAAGTAACAAGGCAGAAAAATTTCCGCATGAACTTAGTGGTGGCGAGCAACAAAGGGTTGTAATTGCAAGGGCTTTAATAAACGAACCATTTGTGATTTTGGCTGACGAACCAACCGGCAATTTAGACCCACAAACAAGCAAAGACATTCTAGATCTTTTAGCTAAAATTAGCGAAAGTGGCACCGCCATACTAATGGCCACTCATAATTACAACCTCATAAAATACTACCCTTCGCGTGTTATGGTGGTTGCTGATCAAACATTGGCAGAACGATCGCCTGATAACCTTTCTATGTAATTAAAATGAAAATTGGCCTTTTACTAAACAGAAAATCTGATTGGGTAAACCTAATTCTGGCCAATTTGGCATTTATATTCACTTTTTATTTAGCTGCCACTTGGGATAGCGACACTGGCGGAAGTGATAATTATATGCATTTTAGAATTGCCTATTATGCTTTTAAGTATCCCGAATTATTTTTTAACACCTGGGGCAAACCTGTATTTAACATCATTGCGGCTCCATTTGCACAATTGGGCTTTGTAGGAATAAAACTATTAAACTGCGTTTTAGCCGCTTTTACCTTTCTAGTAACAGCACAGCTTCTAAAAAATATTAAATCTAAGGCAACCTGGACTGGTCTTGTTTTTATTTATGCCGCACCAGGATACTATGCGGTAATTAATTCATGCCTCACCGAAATAATGTTCGGTTTTTGGCTGGCCCTTTCAATGCTACTAGCATTTCAAAAACGTTTTCTTGCATCAGCCATATTTCTAGGCTTTATTATTTGGATTAGGAATGAAGGCTTCGTGGTAATTGTACCATTTGTACTCTATTATATTATTTACAAAAAATGGTGGAGCATACCAGCCCTATTAGTAGGCTGGCTTTCAATAACATTGGCAGGTTTGGCTTATAAGAACGATTTCTTTTGGTTTTATACCGATATGCCTTATACCTATGCCGACGGAGCCTATGGCTCTGGCAATTTCTTTCATTACATAATAAAATACGAGGCCATTTGGGGTCCTGTTATCTTAGTTGGAATAATTGCCGGAACAAGTGCAATTTTATTTAGATGGTTCAAAGAAAAGTTCAATTTAAGGTCAACAGATTTTGATGTTTTGTTATTGGTTCTTGCCCCAATTCTGGCCTACTTTTTTGCTCATAGCTATGTTTGGTATGCCGGTACTGGGGGCTCTATGGGGTTAACTCGTGTAATGGCTATAACTGCTCCTTCTGCTGCAGTATTAATTGTATACGGTTTATCAAGAATAAAACTTCCTGTTATGCATTCATTTAATCCATTGGCAATTGTTTTTGCGGGTGCAGCACTAGTTTGGTTCAATAAAAATGTGCCACTTAAAGCACCGCAAGACCAAATTATTTCTTCTACCTTACAAGCAGCCAAAGAATTTAAGGATGCTGGTTTTGCGTTCAACAAAGTATTTTACAGCAGCCCCGCTTTTATTCACGAATTAGGAGTTGATCCTTATGACAAGAAGGCCAGTAATCAATATTTTTGGTTTGAAGGGTTTCATATTCTTAACGAAGGAGATTTGTTGGTTTGGGATGCCCACCATAGCCCAACTGAAGGAAAGTTAGATTTTGAAACTGTTATGAATGAACCTTCCATGAAATTGGTTTATTTATTTCACCCAAAAGCCACATTTAAAGTAAATGGAGGCAGAGATTTTTCAGTTTATGCCTTTATTAAAACCAAGCCTGACCAAAATCGCAACAACTATGAACTGGCAGAAAAAATTAACAACCAGCGCCATTCACATAATTTATTGAGTGAAATTGATGAAACTGTTCTCAATGACCAACTTATTTATTCTAAGACATTAGAATTAAATTGGAATGAAATTGACGAACCGGTTGAATGGTTAAAAGT
>JAGQWA010000546.1 GCA_020437725.1 Bacteroidota bacterium
TAGGCATTAATGGGCGATATTTTTCAGGATTAGCTAGCAAATAAGCTGCAAGACCATATTGCTCAGAATAGGCTCGGTCGCACATAAACTGTGGGTAGTCGTATGGAAGATAAACATCATGTACATGAACTATTACGCCAGGTTTTAATCTTGGCAAAATTTCCATAAAGAAAACCATGGCATCTGAGTTAGGCAGAATTCTATGCGAGTTGTCAACAAACAAAACGTCATTTTTTTCGAGCGCATAAATTTCATCATATTTCAAATTCTCAAATGGCTCTCTTATAATCTTATCTGCAAGTTGATCAATTTCAGCACGAGGATATGGGTCAATAGAGATAATTTCCGTAGGTAAATTTTCATTTTTCTTTGCCAAAGCGGCAACTTTTGTTGAGTTTCCTGAGCCAATTTCTATGTATTTATTCGGAGATTTTATGGCAAGAAGGCTGTATAGTGCTATGATGTCTAACCCAGGGAAAAAGCCGTTGTTCCAACCTGGTAAATTCCTATCAGTATTATCAGCGTCTAACTTAATACCATCAAATGTGTTCTTGTAATTCAAAAAACCATGCAGTAATTCTGCATATATTGAATCTTGGCTTTTAATTATGTCTAAGAGTACTTCGTTTGGAGAGTTATTGTTCCATCTAGGCACCATATTAACGCGATAGTCAAGGTGAATGGTTTGGTGCTTGCTCGAAATGAATCTATAAAAAGATTTGATTTTATTTAGCATTTGTCAATCTTACGCATCAAATTTAGATGTTAAAATTTGATTGAAATATCTATAGTATAGATGTAGTAGACATTTTTTAGCATTTCACGCTTTATCAAAAGATATTTTAAGTTGATTGAATAATATTTTTAAGAAATAAAGCTAATTTCTTTTTGATTAAAGAAATAGCGTTTGAGAATAGCCATGCCAAAAGCAGGTACATTCTAAAAGGCTACTCACTGTTGAAATAGCCAAAAAGAAAAGCCCCGCCGGGCGGTGGGGCTTTTCAGGCATTAAGTAATTTAAAGGTTTTTGGGCTATGAAGTCACGAAATTAACGCAGGTAACAAACCCTATGTTGTGTGCTTAACACTCGTTAAGAATTTGTTAGATATTAACTTCAACTTCATTTGATGTTCCTTTAACAATTCGGCGTAAAAAAGGTTCGTCAAAGAAGCGGTTTAATCATCACATCATGAATTAATAGGTCTAAATTTGACCGATAATTCAAGCACGGTAATGATTCCGATTCAAACCATAAGAGAAAACCCGCAACTAGTAGTTGAGAGATTGGCATTAAAGCAGTTTAATGCAGAAAATTTGGTTGAACAAATTCTAGATATTGATAAGAAACGAAGGCTAACTCAAAACGAAGCCGATGCGTTAAAAGCAGAAGCCAATAAAGCCGCCAAAGAAATTGGGTTGCTTTATAAAGAAGGCAAGACTGATGAGGCAAATGCCATACGCGAAAAAGTTACAGCTAGCAAAGAGCAAGTACATAATCTAGATCAGCTTTTGGCAGAATTGGAGAAAGAGCAAGATGAATTATTGTATCAGCTGCCAAACATTCCATGCTATGATGTGCCAGCCGGAAAAACTGCAAACGATAATAAAGTAGTGCGCGAATTTGGCCAACGTAGGCCGGCAGAAGGTTTAGTTCCTCACTGGGAGTTAGCTGAAAAATACCAGCTTATTGATTTTGAATTGGGTAATAAAATTGCCGGAGCAGGTTTTCCAGTTTACAAAAACAAAGGAGCCAGACTGCAACGAGCTATGCTCAATTTCTTTCTTGACGAAAACACCAAAGCAGGCTATTCTGAAACACAGCCGCCAATAGTGGTAAACGAAGATTCAGCTTTTGGCACTGGTCAACTTCCAGATAAAGAAGGGCAGATGTACCACGTGCAAAATGAGAACTTGTATCTTATTCCAACCGCCGAAGTTCCGCTTACAAACATCTACCGCAACGTCATGTTATCGCATGCTGATTTGCCGCAGAAAATTACCGGTTATACGCCTTGTTTTAGACGAGAAGCAGGCTCATATGGAAAAGATGTTCGTGGTTTAAACAGGCTTCACCAGTTCGACAAGG
>JAGQWA010000547.1 GCA_020437725.1 Bacteroidota bacterium
CAAAAACGAAACCACCTGCCAAACTTTTACAAAAGAAAATTTGGCACAAGGTGTAATAACCACTTCGCGACTAATTTCAAATGATGACGAAGTGTTCTTTGCTGGTTTTGGTAAAGACGACAATGGTTTAGAAAACGGTAATAGCGTAGGTAACATTACCCGCAATTTTAAAAGAACTATATTCTTTGAACTTAACAAATGGAATGTGAGAACATCTGAACAAAAAAGCGACAGGATGAATGAACTTTGGGCATTTGTTAAAACCCCAAGAATGGAGTTAAAAGGCATAAACGTAAATTCTTATGCATCTCCTGATGGTGAACTGAAACTTAACCAAAACCTTACTGACAAAAGAAGTGAGTCAACTTATAGCTTCTTATTTAAAGAACTTAAAGGTCTAAAACTAGGTGTAGACCAATCTAACCTATACAAACGCCAAGCAATGGAAGAAGACTGGGCTGGTTTAAAAAGACTGGTAGCGGCATCTAACCTTGCAGATAAAGCCGAAGCACTGCAAATAATTAACTCATCTAAAAGTAATGACGACAAAGAAGCAGATTTAAGAAAATTAGCGTCTTGGCAAACTATACTCGATGAAATTATGCCAGAATTGCGTCGTTCAGATGTTCAATTACAAGGTAAAATTGCAAACCGTTCTGTTACTGAACTTGCTGAGTTAGCAAAAACATCATATGCTGACTTTAATACTAAAGAACTTTTAATTTACGCTGCCAGTAGTAAAGATCTAAAAGTTAAAAAAGATGCTTATAAAGCATTTATAAAGGCCAAGCCAAAGAGCATAATTGGCTATAACAACTTAGCAGCATGTCTAATTCTTGAAGGCGATTTGAATGGAGCAGAAAAGCAATTAGATTTAGCAAAAGCAGAATGTGGCGATAACGATTCTCTTTACAAAAACTATGGAGTTGTGTTAAGAAGAAATGGAAACACCGATGAAGCTGCAAGTGCTTATTCGAGGGCTGCAAAAGCTGGCATTTCTACTGGTTATAACCAAGCCATAATTGATGTAATTAATGGAGATTACTCAGCCGCATCAACCAATATGCCAAGCAATGCATGTGGAGGCAATGCCGCTTTAGTAGCCATGCTGTCGGGCAATGTTTCTTCAGCCGGCGATAAAGTAAAATGTGATAACAACATAACTGCACTAGAGTATTATGTAGCAGCTGTTGCATTTGCGCGTCAAAAAAATATTGAATACATGGCAGTATATTTAAAAAGTGCCATAGATAAAGATAAAAGCTTAGCCGATAAAGCAACCAATGACCTAGAATTTAGTTCTTATTGGGATTCGGCAGAGTTTAAAAACGCTGTTAACCACTAATTAAACAAATACATAGAAAATGAAAAGAGTAAGCTTTTTTGCGATGATTATCGGACTTGCCGCTTTTGTATGGTCATGCGGACCAACTGGCGAGAATTCAGTTACAATTAATTTCGAGTCATCAAACAAGTATCCAGCCGTAGGCGATACATTCACCATTACCGTTTCTGCAACTAGTTCTGAAGTTGACTTAAAGTCAATGAAAATTGAAGGTCAAGTTTCAGATTCGTCAGACAACATTGTGAAAGTTATTGAAGAAACTGCTGACGCTTCTGGTTTAACCTATAATGGTACTTTCGACATTACTGTGCCAGCAGCTGTTAAGTCAGGTGTTAAAATCACTTTCATCATTACTTCAACAGACAAAAACGACGGAACAGAAACTGAGCAATTCAAATTAGACGTTGCTTCTTACATGACTAAAGTTTTTGCAGACAAAGAAATTGGACATGCTTTTGGCCCAATGAATGGCGCTTTCGACCTAGTAAAAGGGTTGCCAATGTTCCAAAACGATGCTGCTGCTGAAAAAGACCTTATTGACATTACAGAAAACGATCAACCGCTTTCAGAAACTCTTAAAGCTTCTAATGAGTCTGGTACTCAATTTGTTGATCTAAGCGTAAGCTACGATATTAAGTCGCTTAACTCTGGTAACATTAAATCAGTTTGGTCTGAAAGAAGCCCTTCTCAACAAGTGCTTTGCAAAGACGGTACTAAAATTTTAGCTAGACTTC
>JAGQWA010000548.1 GCA_020437725.1 Bacteroidota bacterium
TTCATGGCGCTATTTGATCATATCCGATCTAAACAATCAACAAAATTTCGCATTTTCATTGGTAATGGGTATAGACCAATGCCAAGGATATTCTTTTGATGGTTCTCCCATTGTAATGGGTTTTGGAATTATGAGCGGCAAGTGAGGCTGAAGTTTTGGTAGCCAATACTGCTCTTTTTCTACTTGAAATGCATATTGAGCGTCACTTGGCAATCTAACTAACATATGATCGCCCAGATGAAATGTTCTATTATCCCAGCCACTAGTTGCCACAGGACTGATGGCTAAATCAGCCCATTGTGGAAACTGATTTTTAATTAGTTGTCTTACAAGTAATATATCAATTAGCATTTTACACTATCACCTTTCCCATGAATTTAGCCATCATAAATTATTCTCTGCATAATATTTAATTGCTTTACTGATATACTCAATCATCTCAGGATGATACTTATCAAAGTATTTTTTAAAATCAAGATGGCCTGAGTATAAATCAGTCAAACCAATATAAATGTTTTTAGTCAGATCATAAAATCTATTCTGTAACTGATAGTGCCGTTCGATAATGCATTGTACCTCTTCACATTCTGGTGCCAACCCCTTATCAATTGCTCGCGCCAAATCTTTATGGATAGCATCACCTGTATTTTTAACATTGTCCCACTCATCTTGGTCCCATTTTGCAGTCCGCCTTTTACTCTCAAGCAAAGCTTTTTCTGCTTCAAGTCCATAAGACTTAACAATGTATTCTTCATACTCTTTTTGTCTTTTACTATCAAAGCCATAGTACAACTCTTCATTATTCATTTTTTTCTTACCTCTTAAATGTGAAATGGTTTTATCAATCGTAGTAATTAATGTTTTTTTACGATCAATATCATTTAGCAAAATCTTTTTATGTGACTGCAATGCCTGTAGCTTATCAAAGTCATCACGAGCCAACAGATTTTGTATGTCATTTAAGTTAAATCCTAACTCACGAAAAAAAAGTATTTGCTGCAACAGCAATAGCTGCTCATCTTCATAATAACGATAATTATTGCTACCGATATATGCGGGTTTCAATAAACCTTTCTCATCATACCAATGCAGTGTACGGATACTGACACCAGATAACTTTGACAATTGTTTTACCGTATAAGCCATATTTACCTCGAATGACACTTAAAAAAGTGTAAGCCCTAACGTTACGTGAAGGTCAAGCAGAACATTCCACATACGCACACCATATTTCATCAGCTCTTATCAGGCTCAAAGCTCAACATTTCCTGCAAAATGATTTTAGTCACAAAATCAATAACGTCATCACGCGTTGGCGCATTCTTTTTCAGCTGCGTGAAATAAATTGCGAGCACGATCTTTTGTCCTGATGGACCCCAAACAACACCAATATCATTGGTCGTGCCATATGCACATGTTCCCGTTTTATCACCAACCACCCATCCTTTTGGCACACCAGCACGAATCCTTTTATTCCCAGTTTTGTTCTCTATCAACCATGTTCTAAATAATCTGCGTTGATATGGAGCCAAAACATCGCCTAAAACTAATTTTCGCAAGATAGTCCCCATGGCCAAGGGAGTTGTTGTGTCACGTAAATCACCAGGAATTGCTGAATTAAGCTCGGGTTCCCAGCGATCTAACCTAAACACATGGTCACCTATTGTTTGAGCAAAAGCTGTAACAGCCCTAGGTCCGCCTACTTGTTTCATCAATAAGTTGATCGCCGCATTATCACTTAGAGTGATAGCTGCAACAGCTAAAGCAACGTTAGTCATTCCAGATCGCACATGTTTTTCTGTAACAGGAGACCAAGTGACAAGATCTGATTTTCTATATTTTATTTTTTGACTTAAAAGACCCCAGTCGACCTCACTCTTTTTCAATATAGCGGCCACACCCATGACTTTATTGGTACTACACAATGGAAAGCGCTCACGTTCGTGATAAGAAATTTGCCGATTATTAGCTGTATCAATCGCATAAACGCCCAGCCTCCCATGATTTGATTTCTCTAGCGCAGAGAATTTTCCCTGGATGAAAGTTAACGGACCTCCAGACGCAAATGCAGCAGAT
>JAGQWA010000054.1 GCA_020437725.1 Bacteroidota bacterium
ATAAAGATCTCTACATTGATCTTTTTACAGAATCTACTGATGCCATTAATGTATCGTGGAAGCTAAAATCTACAGATTTACCGTCTGGTTGGGAGTTGACTATTTGCGATAATGCACAGTGCATTGGCGATCCTAAACTTGATACTGAATATGGAATGGCTCCGTTTAAAAATGGTGACGAAACTTTCTTTAAAGTAACTCTTGATCCTAAAGGAAAAGATGGAACTGGTGCAGTAACCTTATTAATTTATGATAAGGATGATGAAGCCAATGGTAAAGAAGCTGTTTTTATATTGAATGCTGGACCTGTAAGTGTTAGAGAAGTTCCAAGTGTAGATGTAAATGTATATCCAAACCCAGCTAGAGATCATATTAAAATCAATTTCTCATCAACCCCTAAAAAGGAAGTAAACATTAAGGTATTTAACCTTTTAGGTCAGGAGCAAAAAAACGTAGCATTAAGCCAGGAGAAAAACGAAATAAAAATTGATATTAGCTTATTGAAAAATGGCAATTATTTGCTTCAATTTATTGATGAAAAAGGTGCTTTAAACACACACCGATTCACCAAGAGAATGTAGCGTTTATATACAAGAAATAAAAAAGCCCGTTTGTTTAGTTACAAACGGGCTTTTTTTATGTGGAAATATTATTTTAAAATATGAATGACACCGTTCGATATAATCTGATCCTGTTTTTTTACTAAATAATAATAGGTTCCAATTGGTAGTGGGATGCCGTTTTTTGAACCGTCCCATTTAAGTTCCTTACTTTCAAGGAGTTTTTCACCCCATCTATCATAAATGGTGAGCTCAAGATTGTTTTTAAATTCGGAATAGTAGTGCCAAATATCATTTATCCCATCACCGTTAGGAGTAAATGCATTTGATTGGATTTTATTTGAGATCACTTTAATTGGAATGCTATCATTTGTAATACAACCATATCTAGAAATTGCTTTGACGTTTAAATAGGAGTTTTCAAATGCTTGATTTATGATTTTAGAAAGAGAATCAAAAGAGTCATTTTTAATAATCCAGATTAGCTTTTGTGCATTGGATTTATAGTTTACTTCAAGCTGTTTGCGTAAAATGGCAAAAGTGTCTATAAAATTGAATTGAGGGGGCGGCATAAAAGCAACCAATAAACTATCTTTTGATTTGCAGTTATAAGAATTTCTTGAATAAAGTATTACCCAGCCAGTTTTGTTTACAGTTGCTGAGTCATACAAAGATCCAGTATTCCATTCATAATGAATTTTCTCTGATGAAACCGCTCTAAAAGTTAAAGGAGTACCAAAACACCACGGTTTGGAGTGTAAAGTATAAATACTGTCGATTTTTGGTTTTGAAAAAAAACTTATTTTAAGTGTGTCGCTTGAAAGAATGCATTTATCAAAATCGATAGTGGTAAAGTATGTGATTGATGAATTATAAAGTGCCCGAATCGAAATGGAATTAGAATCCATCCATAATAGATTGTTAAATGGGGTATATGCGCTTAAAATACATTTTCTTTCATCGCAGAGATAAAAACTACTGTCTGGAAATATTGAAATGGAATCTTGCCAAATAGATTTTCTAGTAGAGAAACTGAGAATTTGTGCAGAATCTTTCCAATACCAAATTTCATTGCCTGAACCACTACCTGGATAAACATAAAGAAAGTAATCTCTTCCAGATATTAAGTTGGAAATTTCTAGGTTTCTTTTAGTGCCATGATAAATCACTTTTGAGAAACTATCTAGATGTGGAGCCTTGCTATAATTTAGTGAATGTTTGTAATTAACTCCATTGTTTAATAGTTCTGCGTTGGGTTTTTGCGATATATAAACCGAAAAATGCTCTGCATTAAAGGGTTTAATTTGAATTTTGAGTGCTGAGCAAGAAATGTTGTTTATACGGGTAACTTTTGCTTCTTGGCCGAGGCCTCTTAAAATGAAATTGAGTTTGTTATTGAGTCCAGAATTTGATGTTATAACAATTCTTCCAAATGCATGGCCTTCAGCTCTTGGTTTAAATCGAATTGAAAAGTTGGTAGAGTCTCCAGGTTTTAACGATTTTTTAATTAACTGATCTTCTACTATAAAAGATAGCGAGTCGGTACCAATTATGGCAATAGCATTCTCTGGAAAACTTAACTGCTCGTTGCCATTATTGATAACAATAAATTGCTTTACTTTTCCAACTGTTGTAATAGATGCCTTTCCATAATCATAAATAGAGTGTTGTTTTGGTGTATCTAAAGTATTAGTTACAAAATGGTTTTCGCAATAAACTTTTATAATTCCAGTATCCTTAATTGTTTGGAATTTCCACAGGTCAGATCGTGTTTTATCATCATTGTATCCGCCATACATATATAAGTTGCCTAGTTGGTCGGCGGCCATTGCAGTATATATGCGTGAACCAGGTATTTCAGAGACTTTATTATTTACATTATTCGAGTAAATAGCAGGTTTATTAGTTATAGAATCACCACTAATTAATGACCAATTTTTTCCATTCCATTTCCATAAGTCAGATAATGCGCCACCTCCATTAGATCCTCCGTAAACCCATGCCTCATCAAAATTTGCCTGGGTATAAGCCGGCCATCTTCTAGCTGCTGGTTCAAACTTTTGTTTAATGCCAGAATAAATGCCAGAATGTGTTACTTTTTTACCACTAACCCAAATCCAGTTTGACCCTGTCCATTTCCATAAATCATTTAATGTGGCTGTTTTATTTATGCCCGTAGAAGTGAGCCCGCCAAAAAGCCAAAGTGTATCATTAACAAAAAACAACGCACTATTTTCTTTCCCACCAGGTTTTCCAATATTGTGTATTCCGTTAAATTCTGCATGTTGATTACCAATACTATCTCCAGCAATCCACTTCCAATCATTGCCATTCCAAAGCCATAAATCATTAAGCATTACAGTTTTGCCTTGGGCATCAATGCCAGTTCCACCATACAACCAAAAATTTCCAAATTTGTCAGTGCAAAAGCTAGCTCCGTTTCGGGCCCCAGGGTAGGCGCCTTTTCCCTTCATGTAATAGGGCATTGAATTTCCACTAGAATCACCACTTATCCAAATCCAATTTTCACCATCCCATCGCCATAAATCATTCTTAAATTCATAATGGTTAATGTTAAATGCAATACCACCAAAGAGCCATAAATTACTGTAAGCATCTTTCCACACACAATGGTGATTTCTTTGACCCGGTGTATTTGACCTTTTAGCAAGCCCTAATGATGAATACTTAGGCTCTTCTACTCTACTTTTAGTACCTGACCTCCAATACCAAATAGAATCTTTATTCTGCCACATAATGTTGGAACTACCATTTGATATACCACCATATAAATAAAAACTTGTAGAGTCAATTGCCCATAAGCTACTTCCAATTAACGATCCAGGATTGTTTTGATGAGCACCAGTGTTTAATTCTCCAACTATTATTTGATTAGCTTGTGGCGTAGAATCTCCAGCTATCCATTTCCATGTATATATTTTTTGAGCCTTAACATTAAGTATTAGGGCTAGAAGAAAAAATGTAAGCCATTGTTTTTTCATAATTAAAAACCAACTTGAGCAAATATACTGTGTTGTATTTTTTTTTTGAATATAATGATTACGTTTGAATTCAACCAAATATAACATTATGCATTATTTTAAAAAATTTACCTTAGTACTCATTCCTGTAATTTTTGTTTCATTGATTTTATCTTCAATGGGCCATAGAAAAATTATTTGGGAAAGTTATGGTCCCTACTATGTTAATATACCAGGAGGCTGTATAGACCAATTAAACATAAACTATTCATTTACGTTTCAGGGCGAAAACTACAGTGGCAGCTTGGGAAGTAGTGCAATAATGTTGCCTGAATCAAATCAGAGTAACATCACAAATTTTATAGTAAATGGAGTGCCATTAGTGTGGAGCGGATCAGCATGGGAGAGTTTGGGCAATGTTCAAACAATTTGCTGCATAGAAGATTGCAAATGTTATGACATAACCGTTTCTTTCGATTCTGATTGGAATGGATCTAGCTTTGCAAAACTTGTTATAAACGCAACTTATTCTCACGAAATGCAAGGGGAGCCAGGTAGTCCCTGTTATAACGAACCTTCTGAGTAGAATAGATAGAATTTAATAAAGCCCGTTTGTTTAGTTACAAACGGGCTTTTTTTGTTTCAAGCCGGTGTCTTTTATGTATTGGCACCAATAGCGTTATTTGTTGTTATGTTTAATAAAACCAAAAGGCTATTTGTAGCCATTACTCTTGTTATTTGTTCGGGTAGTTTAAAGGCGCAAAAACCGCCAATTACTATAAAAGACTTCAACAGTTGGAAAAGCATAAGAAACATTGAAACCACTTATAACGGTAAATACTGTGGTTACACGTTGAGACCCAATAAAGGCGATAATTTGTTGGTTTATCACAACTTAGAAAGTGGCTCGGCCGATACTATTAAATATGTAAAAAGCTGGTTTTTTGCAGAAAATAAGCACCTGATTTACAGTATAAATATTTCAGAAGATAGCCTGCATACCTTAAAACTTTTGAAGAAAAAACCCGATGAGTTGCCTAAAGACAGCTTGGTGGTTATTGACCTTGAAACCGGTGTTGCCACCGGAATTGGGAGAGTAAAGAATTGGCAGTTGCCCAAAAACAGAAATGCCATTTTGGTTTACCAGCAAAACGAGATTGCCGGTTTCGATACCATGCCTGATAGTTTAAAGCCAAGTTCAGCCGAATTGAAAAAGCTTAAAGGCCGGCCGGTAGTTGTTTTAAATTTAAAAACAAATGAAAAGCACCAAATAAACAAGGTTACTGACTTTGAGCTGGCCGCAAATGGCAAACTCCTTTTGTATAGTGCCGAAGGCGATAGCGCCCTAGAATCGCATATAGGCGTTTATAACATTGATAAAAACGAACAAAATACGCTAAAAGAAGGTAAGCATAAATTAGGTAAAATGGCCATTGACTCTGCCGGTACGCAAGTGGCGGTTACAGCATCCTTTGCAGAAAAGAAAGATCAAGCTCATTATGAATTGCTCTGGTGGAATGCTAAAAAAAATGAAACCAAATTATTGCTAGACTCTCATGGTTTAGAGCCTAAAATGAGAATTAGTGAGCATTTTCGATTGCGTTTTTCTCACAAAGGTTCAACCCTACAATTTGGTATTGCACAGCAAGAAAAACAATGGCCTAAAGACTCAACCATACTCGACGAGGACAAACCTAAACTTGATGTTTGGAGTCATTCTGACCAAAGGCTTCAACCCGAACAAAAAGTAGATTTAAAGAATGATGAAAAGCGTAGTTTGTTAGCACTATATAGCTTTAGCCAGGGCAAATGGCAGCAACTTCAATTTAATTATAACGAAAGCATATCGCTCTCAAATAATGGTGATGGAAATTATGCCCTTGTTTATGATCGACAGCCTTACTTGAAAGAACGCACTTGGGAATACCCATGGGTAAGAGATGTTTATCTTTTCAATTTAAGCACCAAGAAAAAGGAACTCATACAAAAGAAAGGCTTTACCTCACTGTCATTTTCTCCAAACGAAAAGTATTTGGTTGGCTATGATGCTACTGATAGCAATTGGCATTCTTTTAACCTTACCCGAATGAAATGGACCAGCCTTACCAAAGGCCTAAATGTGCCATTCTATGATGAAGACGATGACCACCCAGCCCAGCCCTATCCCCATGGAAATGCTGGTTTTACTGATGATGGAGAAAACCTTATTATTTATGATAAATATGATGCTTGGCTTTTAGACCCCAGTGCAAAAAATGAACCTTTTAGGCTAACCAACGGTAGAAATGATGAAATAAGATACAGACTAACAAAATTGGATTGGGAACAGAATTTTTGGCCAGTTAACGAAAAAATTTTAGTCACTGCACTAAATAAAGAAACCAAAAAAGAAGCTTTTGGATATTTAATAATTGGCCAAGGTGTAGTAGAAATGAGCCAGTTTCAATACCAAAATGTAAGCTATGCTCATCAAAGCAAAAACAAGCGGGTGTTGCTTGCAAATAGAGAATCTTCAACCGATCCAACTAATTTGTATGTGGTGAAACCCAATTTTGAACTGCAACAAATCTCTAACGCAAACCCACAAAAAACGCAGTATAATTGGTATACTACCGAACTGGTTTCGTGGGTGTCGGCAGATGGAATTCCTTTAAAAGGCACTCTTTATTTACCTGAAAATCTTGATAAAAGCAAGCAATACCCTATGATTACTTATTTCTACGAACAATTGTCTGATTACTATAATAATTTTCCTACACCTGCGCCTTCAAGGTCAACCATTTCTAAGAGTTTTTATGCAAGCAATGGTTATATAGTTTTTGTGCCCGACATTGTTTACAAAGACGGATTACCCGGCCGAAGCGCATTTAACTGCATTATGCCTGGAGTACTTAAACTAATAGAAAATAGAGATTATATAAACAAAAACCGACTTGCATTGCAAGGCCAAAGTTGGGGTGGCTATCAAACAGCCTATTTAATTACACAAACCGATTTATTTGCCTGCTCTATGGCAGGGGCACCTGTTTCTAATATGACCAGCGCCTATGGTGGAATTAGGTGGGGTAGCGGTATAAACCGTGCATTTCAGTATGAAAGAGCGCAAAGCAGAATTGGAGGTACACTTTGGGAAATGCCACAGTATTATCTCGAAAACTCACCCGTTTTTATGGCCGATAGGGTTAATACACCACTATTAATTATGCATAATGACAATGATGGTGCTGTACCGTGGTATCAAGGCATTGAATATTTCACGGCCTTACGGCGCTTAAACAAACCTGTTTGGATGCTGGTTTACAATGGCGAAGAGCATAATTTATTGGGCTACGCCAATAGAGTTGATTTGAGCAATAGAATGTTTCAATTCTTTAACTATTATTTAAAAGACCAGCCCATGCCTAGTTGGATGAACGGTTTACCAGCCTTAGAAAAAGGCAAAACCTTAGGGTATTAATTATACTTCGTTTGCATGGGCATAGCGCTCAAGCAAGCGTTTAATATCATCTATTTTAGCCGGCTTACTTAGGGTGTCTGTAAATCCTAGTTTGTTAAATTCTTCTTTTTCTTCGTTAAATATATTGGCGCTAAAAGCAATTATAGCAGGTGCATTTTTATTAGCAAAGTCTTGTCGAATGGCAATAGTTGCTTGTTTGCCATCCATTTCGGGCATTAGAATATCCATAAGAATAATGTCGTATTCATTCTTTTTTTGCATTTCTACGGCTTCTTTCCCATTGTTGGCAATATCTAAAGAAAGGTTCATGGCCTTAAAAATTTTAGAGGTAACCATTTGGTTAACTCGGTTGTCTTCGGCCAAAAGAATCTTCACTTCTTCGCCTACGGTGGTGGTTGTTATTTTGGTTTCGGCTGGCTTGGTAAGAACGGTTTTGTCGCTAAGTTTTTCTTCGCTAATGAGTTTATAAAACGCAGATCGCCTCACTGGCCTACTTATACTGGCATAGCCATCAATAGGTTCTTCGCCTTTTTTGGGGATATAAACCACCTTGGCGCAAACATCTTCTAAACGCTTTAGGTGTTTATCTCTTTCTGCCGGGTTTTTGGCTTCATTTCCATCATAAAATGCCAAATGATAGCTACCGCTAATACTGTTTATTTGGCTCGAAGAACAAACCTCAGTGTTTGAACCAATTTCGCTTGCCAAACGGTCAATAGCAAATGTTTTATAGCTATTAGAAGTTACAAAGAGAAGTTTTGGTGTATCGCCTAAGTCAACATTTGGAATAGCAACGTGGGGTTTATTATTTTCTGTTTGAGCTTTAATAGAAACATTAAAAGTTGAGCCTTTTCCCAATTCACTTTCTACCCAAATTTTACCACCTAAGGCTTTTACAATGCTTTTGCAAATGGCAAGCCCTAAACCAGTTCCACCAAATTCTCTTGTGGTTGACGAATCTGCTTGAGTAAAGGCTTCAAAAATTCTCTCTAGTTTATCTGCGTGTATTCCAATACCGGTATCCATTACTTTTAATAGCAATTCGCATTCGGTAGTTGAAATTGGTTTGTACAATACTTCAACATGCACATAGCCTTGAGTGGTGAATTTTATGGCATTGTTCACCAAATTATTTAGAACTTGAGTAATTCTGGTTTGGTCAGATATAATTTTTGCAGGTAGCCTTCTATCAACATAAAACGAAAAGTCAAGTCCTTTTTTAACAGCTCTAGAATCATATAAATCTGCTGCGTTTTCTACTACGTGAATAAGGTCAAACGCGTGCAATTCAGGTTGAAGTCTTCCTGATTCAATTTTTGAATAGTCGAGAATTTCATTAATTATGGCCAACATGTTTTCACCACATTCAGCTATGGTATTCACATAGTCCTTTTGTGCAATGTTTAATTCAGTATGCTTCATTAAGTCTAGCGTACCTAATAGGCCATTCATTGGTGTTCTAATTTCATGGCTCATAGTTGCCATAAATTCACTTTTAGCTTTTGATGATTCAAGCGCCATTTCTTTGGCTTCTTCTAGTTCTACATTTTGTTGCTTTAGAATAAATGTTCTTTTATCTACTTCATACTCAAGGCGTTTGTTGCGTCGGCGCTCTTGCTTTATATTTACTAAGTAGATGCTAACACCAATAAACAATACCAAGGCTATAATAGTTATTCTAAACCACCAGGTAGCATAGAATGGTGGTATAACTTTAAGGTTTAGTTCAATTTGCCCTATGGCTGGCTGCAGCCTAGAGTCGAGCGCTTTTATTTGAAGGGTATAGTTGCCGGGGCTAGGATTTGGAAAAGTGGCTTCATTCGCATTTCCAATGTTTACCCAATCATTATGAACTGTTGGTATTCTATAGAAGTATTGTACGTGCTTTGTTGACTGAAAATCAAGCGCAGCAAATGACAATGTAAAAAAGTTATCGTTATAACCTACTCTAAGGTCTTTTGTATATGCAACATTGGCTGAGTTTAAAGTGCGGCCACCTTTTATAATGCCAGTTAAGTTTAAAGGAACTGGCTTTTGGCTTTTATCAATTTTTTGTGGGTTAAACGTAATTGCGCCTAGCTTACCTGTAATAAGAATTTTTTTCGACGTGTTGTAAATGCCTGTTATTTCGCCAACAGTTATGCCGTGATTTGCGCGATAGGCAAATAAATTTTTGGTGCTTTTATCATATCTATAAAGAGATGTTCGGGTGCATAACCACGTATTTGCGTCTGGGTCGGTAACTATACCAACTATTTGGTTATCATCGAGCGTATTTGCTTTGTTAAGAACTTGGTTTACTGCTGCTTTTTCTAGTTGATTGTTAATTAAAAACGCACCTTTATGGTTGGTTGTAATCCAAATATTGCCATTAAGAACATATATGTTTTTGCATTCAGTTTTTAATTCTTCGTAATTGTAAATATTACTTTCAGAATCGGTGCCGTTCCATAAATAAAGGCCTTTGGTGGTTGCAAGCAGTATTTGATTGTTATAAATTTCAATGTCGTTAATAGAAGTCCATTCAAGGTTTTTAGACTTTGCCTTGCTAGAAGTTTGAGATACAACATTGTAGGTGTATAAGCCATTTGAGCTTCCTATTAATAGTTCTGTTTTAAATGGTTTTATGCAGTGTATTAGCTGGTTGTTTATTTTAATTGAATGGCTTATTTGACCATTTTCGGTTATGTAATATATGGTTCCGGTACTGGTTCCGGCTAAATAAAACTGGTCGTCTTGAGTTATTGTTGTTATTGTTTCTTCTTTTGGAAATTGCAGTATCCATAGTTTAGTTCGGTCATTATATAACTCAATTTGGTTGGCTGTGGCAATTAAATTGTTGCCATCCTTGTCTGTAAAACCAATTTCTGCCTGCTTGCTAAAAGAATAATCTGCAAAAGGTTTAAAGCTTGAAAAAATAGAATTAGGGTAAAGCAAAAGCAGGCCATCGTTTTTAGTTCCTATCCAGAAAAGTCCATCTTTTGTTTTTAAAGTGGTATTTACATTGCCATAAAACAAGGGGCTGTTGCCAAAGTCTGTTAGCGAATATTGGGTGGCAGAGTCTCCAATAAATGCTGAAATGGCGTCTTTACCAACTAAAATAAACTGTCCGTTTTCGCCATATATAAATTTAGCCCAGTCTGCACCACCTTGGTAGTTAGAAGGGGATAGCGTAAGATTTTTATCAAGTTTTAGAACCCCTTGCTCAGAAAGGGCGTACATATCATTGTCAGATTCAATTACATCTTTAAAACGGATTGCATGTGTTTTAGATATGGGTTGAAATGTTTTATTTCTGAGTAGAAAAAGTCCGTTGTTGGTACTCAAAATGCAAAGGCGGTTGTCTAGCATTTTAAACCCATTAATACCTCTAGTTTCAGATGCGTTTAAAAGTGCTTTTTCTTGATTTCCGTCTTGATCATAAATATAGGCTTCGTTTTCAGTTATAAGAATAATGCTGTTGTTAGAACACCTTATTTGTTTGGCGCTGGGTGCTTTTAAAAGCAAGGTTTTAAAATTGTTTTCGGCTAAATTGTAAGATTGAATTATTCCATTTGAATGTAAAATCATTAGCACCTGCGGGCTAATAAAATCTATTGATAATATTTGGTTGGAGGCCAAAGAGTTCGAATCGGCTGTTTCACTGATGATGGTTAAAACATTGGTTCCATCATATCTAGAAAGACCATCGGTTGTGGCAATCCAAATAAACCCTTGTTGGTCTTTAACCAAATCGTTAATAGTATTAGAACCTAACCCATTGCTTGTATTAAGCTTGCTGAATGGAATACTCAGCGACTTTCCAAATATGGGAATAAATGCCCATATGAGACAAGTAATTAGTATAGAGCCACATCGTTTAGCCTTCATGATCGTTAGTTTGCACTAGCACCACCCTGAAGGTTATCAAACGCCTTCTAGAATAAGTGTTAGTAAGTTATTAGCCTATCAATTGCCTTAAAAAGCCGTTCTTTTGGCAAGAATTGCTTTTCGAGAGAACTTACAAATGGAACTGGTGTATCTAATGCTCCAACTCTTACCACTGGGGCATCTAACCATTCAAATGCATGTTCGCTAATCCATGATGCAATTTCTGCACCAACTCCGCCGGTAAGGGTATCTTCATGTAAGATAATAACCTTGCCCGTTCTTTTAACGCTGGCCAAAACTGCATCTTCATCCCATGGTAATAAAGACCTAAGGTCAACGATATCAAAACTTGAGTTAGAAAATTGTTGAGCGGCTTCTTTTGCCCAATGCACGCCCATTCCATATGTAATTATGCTTATATCATCACCTTGGCTAATATTGGCCGCTTTGCCAATTGGAATGGTGTAGTAGCTAGTTGGTACTTCGGCACTAATGCTTCGGTAGAGCGCTTTGTGTTCGAATACCATTACCGGATTTGGGTCTTCAATAGCGCTTAGCATTAAACCTTTAGCATCGTGCGGGTTAGATGGGTAAACCACCTTTAAACCTGGTGTATGAAAAAACCAAGCTTCGTTGCTTTGTGAGTGAAAAGGCCCCGCACCAACACCAGCGCCAGTTGGCATTCTTATAACTACGTCGGCGTTTTGGCCCCAGCGATAATGAATCTTAGCCAGATTGTTTACTATTTGGTTAAAACCACAGGTTACAAAATCTGCAAACTGCATTTCAACCACAGCCTTCATAGATTTTAAAGAAAGGCCCAAACCAATGCCAATAATTGCCGATTCGCACAGCGTAGTGTTGCGCACCCTTTCAGTGCCAAAAGCATCAACAAAACCTTCAGTTACTTTAAAAACCCCGCCGTAGTCGGCCACGTCTTGACCCATTATGGTAAGTTCTGGCCATTTTTCCATTGCTAGAAAAAGGGCTTCTCTACATGCGTCTATTAGTCGTAATTCTTTTGTTTCGGCCGTGGGAGCAACGTTATATTCTAGAGTTGGTGATTTTTTTTCTGGAATAAAAGGAGCATAAACATCTCCTAATTCTTCGGCCAAAGTTGCTTCGGGAATGGGCTCTGCAAATGCTATTTCTAGGTTTTTATCAATTTCAGCCAAGAATTCTTTTTTAAGCTCAGCCACCTTTTCAGGTGTAATTAAGCCTTCGTTTTCTAGATAAGTCTGGTAATTTTCTAATGGGTCTTTTAAAGACCATTTTTCGAAAAGTGCTTCAGGAACATACTTGGTTCCAGAAGCTTCTTCATGACCCCGCATTCTAAATGTGTTGCATTCAATTAGAACAGGCTCAGGGTTTTGCCTTATTTTTTTAGCAAAGGCAGAAATGGTTCTATGAACTTCAAGAATATTGTTTCCATCTATGGTAACTCCTTTCATGCCATAGCCTATGGCTTTGTCAGAAAGCTTTTCGCAGGCAAACTGCTGAGATGATGGCGTTGAAAGTCCGTAGCCATTATTCTCTATCAAGAAAATTACAGGAAGTTTCCATACCGCTGCGGTATTTAATGCTTCGTG
>JAGQWA010000549.1 GCA_020437725.1 Bacteroidota bacterium
AGTGAAAGATGCAGTTAACGCTGGAAAACTTAGCGCTTAATAAAATAAGAAAAGTGAAAAGCTGGAGCACAAAAGCAAGCTTTTCACTTTTTTTTATTGCCTGTTTAAACCTTTCAGGTTTTGGAAAGGCTCATTTTAATTTTAATTCAGAGAGCAAACAAGCCTATAAGCAGGCTTTTAGTGCCAACTACTCTGGTAGCATCGCAACATCGTCCAAACAAATTGCATCAGGCAATTTATGCGGAATTTATACCAATGCCCTTGCAAGATTTCTTGATGTAACCTTTGCCGGTAATGAAAGCGAAGACAAAAAGCTTGTTGAATTTCTAAGCCAGCAAATCGATATTCTAGATGACGCCCCCAACCATGAATTTGCCGGATTTGCAAAAGGCGAGCTCTCATTATTTGAAGCCATTTCTCACCTAAGGTTAGGAGAATCTTTTAGTGCGGCCTTGGCCATGAGGCGAGCATATAATTATCTGGAAGACAATCTAGAAAACTACCCCAATTTTAAACTAGCTCAAAAAAGCCTTTGCATGGTGCAGGCTTTGTTAAGTAAAATTCCATCTAGTTATAAAGGCATTGTAGAATTTATGGGCTACGAAACTGACATTTCGGTTGCACTCACAAATCTTAATGACCTTAGCCAAAGCCTCATCAATAACGAAACATACGGTGGCTTTAAGAATGAAGTAGAGATTTATAGGGGCATTATTATGCTCAAACTCACCCAAAAATTCCACGAAGGTTTTGATATAATAAAACAAGCTACTAACGACTACAAAAACAATGTAATTTCATGCTACGTGAGGGGAAAACTGGCATTAGACAGCAAACGCACCAACGAAGCAATTGAAATTCTAAGCATTTATGCAGGCCCAAATAGCCCAATTGGCTTTATTAATTACGAAATAGCCAATGCATATCTATATAAGCTAGACAAAAAAGCATCCCTATACTACAGCTACTTTATTAGAAACTCAAAAGGACTTATCCTGCTAAAAGACACTTATCTAAGACTTGCTTGGGACGCTTATTTGAAAGGGCTCGACGACAACGTAAAGTCTTGGCTAAAACTTATTGAAACCCAAACCACATCTAACCACGAGCGAGACGAAACCGCAGTTAAAGAAGCTAAAACTTTTTACAAAACAGACAAAACCCTTTTAACAGTTAGGCTTCATTTTGACGGCGGATTCTATGAGTATGCCTTGAACATTCTTCAAAAAGACCAAGAACGATTGTTAAAGTCTAATTATACTCGAATTAGGTATTACTACCAGTCTGCTAGGCTTTACCAAGACATGAATATGTTTAACGAAGCAATTATCAACTTTAAGCTAACTGTAAACGAGCCATTTATTGAAAATGAATATCTAGTGCCAGTTAGCTACTTTAACATGGGCATTATTTACGAAGAGCATCTTCATAAAAAGCCAGATGCCATACAAGCTTACACACGCTGCTTAGAGTTTAGCAATTATCCCTACGAAAGCAGTTATAAATACCGAAGCAAAATGGCCTTGAAAAGGCTCAAGTAAAACTGGCAAAGCTTAGATTTGCCTTCATTTAATTCAAAGCACAATACACATGAATACGGATAGAATTGCCGAATTATTGGGAGCCGATGCTGATCTGCTTAACCACAAATGCACTACTATTCCAAAGGAATCTTTACACCTTCCTGGTGGAGATTTTGTTGGCCGACTTTTTTCTGACACGAATAGAAACAACCAAGTACTTAATAGCTTAGAATCTATTTATAATCATGGAAGATTGGCAGGAACTGGCTATGTATCTATACTACCTGTTGACCAAGGTATTGAGCATACAGCAGGAGCATCTTTTGCCCCAAACCCCATTTATTTCGACCCAGAAAATATTGTTAAACTAGCCATTGAAGGGGGTTGTAATGCTGTGGCTTCAACCTATGGTGTGTTGGCTTCGGTTAGTAGAAAATATGCGCATAAAATTCCTTTCATTGTAAAGATTAACCACAATGAATTATTGAGCTATCCTAACACTTTTGATCAAATTCTATTTGGTTCGGTAGATGAAGCTTGGA
>JAGQWA010000550.1 GCA_020437725.1 Bacteroidota bacterium
CTAAGTGAGCATCGGTTGTCCATAAAAAAAGAACAGCATCATCAGCAGTCATATTTTTTACAGGCATTTTACAAATCTCATCAGTTGTCATTACGGTATAATTATCGCCAATTTTAACTTGTTTTAAATTTACTATTCCGTTTTTATCATTCCCATTTGCTAATCTGCTTCCAAACTTCCAAGCAGGGTCTGCATATATGATATTATACAATCCATCAAACTTATCGTTTGTCATTGGCTCATTTGTTAAATATTTATCTAATCCATCCATCGCTTTTTTCTTTTTGTTTTTCTGTTTAGTATTCCAATTGGGCATCCTGCTAAATAAGTCGGCACTTCATATAACACGTGCTATAAGCAAGTTTGCCAATAACATTTGTGCTAAATTTGAACATTTCTGCAAGGCAAACCTGCTCATAGCACCATACGTTATACAAGAGCACTTTCTTTCGTCTTAACATCGTGGTACTGTAATACATCATCCGCAACGGAAAACAACACAAGTTGATTTGGGTCATCTACAAGCGGGACTTTTGGATTATCAGGATCGTCTGGATCGCCATCGTTTCCCCAATCCCATTTCACCCATTTTGTGCAAGTAGGCTTATTATCTACATACACCCACTCAGTAGGATATTCAGGATCATTTATACTGTAACACATTGATCTCATTAGCACATCACACTGCTTCTCCCCTTCAGGATCTGGATCACAATGAAGACATTGCATGCAATGAGCTTCAACAAACCATTCTCCTTCAGATCCATTACTAGGCTGATATCTTTTACTCATAAATCTTCAAATATAGTTTCACCACATTCATTGCATTTATACTCAATACAGCCCTCTGGATAATGCCTATAAACTTCAGTTACGTCTTCATGATCACAAACATATCTCCATTTGTCTAGCAGATAGGCCATTCTAAGCCCTGCAGCAATTCCAATAATTATTAAAACAAATCCTAACATATTCAAGGTTTTAAAAGTTTAAATCCAAAATCATGCAACCACAATCGCTTAGTATATCCATACCTTTCTGAGAAAGGAGCGTTAGTTGTCTTGTGCCTCCATTGCAGGCCATATCCATGAAATATACGAAACCATCCTATTCCGGGATTTCTTCGCAGATTAAACACATATTTTCCGAACACTTTCCAGGTTACATCATATCCATCGAACATCTCAAAATCTCTTAATTTTTCCATAAGTCCTTGTTCAATTTTATCGTTAGTATAATACTTATATCCGCAAACTTCTTTTAAATACATCACAACATTCTAAGCTCCACAAATTCCTTTAGTTCTTGCATTTCCTCTGCAGTAAATCCTGCAGGAAGATCACACTTATCAAGAAGTCTTTCTACTGGGCTCTTTTTTACTATATCACCCGATCCTCCAGCATCTAAAATTACCATTTGCGTTGGATTATAATAATCCATACCGATACCACCCAGCATCCCAATAATCCAACCCAGTTTCTTCATAGAACTTTTCTCTTATTTCTTCTTTCTTCATGTTATTGGTTTTTGAGTTGGTTCTCTTGTTGCCTTACTTTTTTCATGAATTCACTATCTTCATCAGGATAAGGCAATTCAAATTCTGTACCTGCCAATTCATCATATTGCTCAAGTATGAATAATTCCTCATTACAGTTTGTGCATTTTCCACTATACACTTTGCATCCGCAATCTTCACAATAACTCATCTCTCTTATTTTTGGTTTTTAAACTCTGTTAGTAGGTTGAAGCTTCTTCTTATGGCTATGTTTGCTATTTTTATATCATAAGCATAAATGTCTTTATCATACAATATAGCTTCGTTTTCAAGTTGTTTAAATAGCTCTCTCAAAACCTCCTCAGCACTTAATTCGGGTTGAAGTGCCCTATCTAATTTCGCGTCTTCTCTACCTAATAAATAAGATGTCATATCTAATTGGCTTTTTTTCGCTTTTTGAAGGGCTTTTTCTGCATTTTCTATTGCCCCCATCACAGATTCACCTGTATTATTCTTATTAGCTTTTACTAATCTTTCCAATGCTTCTATCAATTCTTTCATAACTAAA
>JAGQWA010000551.1 GCA_020437725.1 Bacteroidota bacterium
TATACTCTTGCGAGACACTCAAGAAAGAATTGCTCTTTTACTTGAAATACCTCATCTATCCATATCCAATATGCCTTAATACCCTCTAGTCTTTCCGGTTTGTCTGCACTGATCCCATATATTAAAGACTCGTCTCCCTGTCGAGAGTCGTGCCATTCAATCATTTTTGGTTTTTTCCAATCGTTCTTGATTAGTCCGCATGGGTTTGCGTAGGCCATAAATTTCTTCCAACTAAGTCTCGATAGCATGTCCTCAGTTGGTGCCGCTATAACTCCAAGGTATGGATCAACACCGTTTGGGATATATCCAGGTCTAGACTCTTGCTCAGTTATTGACCATATGGAACCTACTTCTGTTTTTCCGCCACGCTTACCAGCGAACGCACCTAGAAATCTCTCCTGAGACAAAAGAACATCTGATTGTTTTTTAAACGAATTGAAAACAAGATTATTTTGCAATGTTAATTACGAGCTTTTTGGTTTCTTCAGAAACACTGTGAGTTTGCTCAACCCTGTCTCGCCATCCAAATCTATTTTTCATATTAAACACCCAAACAGTGGCATTAAATGGATTATCTTTACCGCCCATAAACATTCCATGAACCCCGGCCTTCTCCCAGAAAAGCTGAGATTTTGACGCACCTACTCTTTTGGCGTCTAGAAACTCTGGATGTGCTTTTTCCCAGTTATAGATTGTTTGTTTGGCAACGCCTAATTCCCCGGCAAATGCTTCGTAACTCAAACCACTTTCCATGTGCTTAATTAATCTCTCACAATAAGAAGGGTCGTAATCTGTTGGTCTCCCACCTTTGTTAATAGTGACAACTTCACCATCCTTATGGTTTGCCATTTTTTTGGTTGGGATTTCTATGATGTTATTGTTTTCATCGCTCATTCAAACTCCAATAAAGCAATAGGAGTAACCACGAAGCTTAAGAAACATTAAGTAATGATATGAAAGCAAATTCACGCGCGCCCCTGGCTTGCTGTGTAAAACCCACTGGGTAATAATTACATGTTAATGATCTTGTGAGGGGTGTGTCAAGAAAAAACCCCCTTGCATTTAAAAGGGGGAAAATCTCTTTAGGTGAAAATCGCCAAAAGGAAGAAAGACGAAATCTTGAGTATTTTATTTATCAAGTCCCATGAAGACCCTATTGTTTATTAAACACAATATTTGCTGCTTCGTAAACCCACGGCGATCCTGCACTTAAGTAGTTAACAAAATCATTGGTCTTAAACAGTACGGTATGCCCATGCTTTGTTAGCGGACATTCATTGTAGAAATCAAACTCCACATCTAGTGCATCAATAACCTGATCACAGCTATTATAGCCGATTATAGCTGAATGCTTTGCGGTTACAGTTGTTGTCATGTATTCAATATTAATATCATAGTTTAAATGACCAGCGACTTCAGTGTAATCATACTCAACATTAATCTCGTGCTTGATTTCCATAACTAAGTTAGAAAGATTTTGGCAGTTAATATCGGCATATATTTTTGTTAACCAATAACTCTCATCTCCGATAACCAAAGTTACTATCTGGCCACCACTAATCATGCCATCATTTGTGCCTTCAATGCACTCACTAACGTATTCGCCATATAATTCGTTTATATTTCCAGTCTTTGTAATTGTTGCTACTTCCGAACTGCTTTTTGGTTGCTCACACCCAAACAACATAATCATAACTAAGATTGATAATAATTTCATATTTAACCCCTTTGTTATTTCCTTATATAAACATTATACAAGAGTAATGCTTGCGTACAAAAAACAGATACTTACATTGATTAAATTTGATTTTTTAATTATTTTTTGCCAATTGTTTGTGGCACAGGGTTGTTAGGTGCTGACATTGGAGATTAAAAAATACCGTCTATATATGTGTGGTCATCTACCTTTGTGCAGAAATCTAAAAGAAGTGCCTTAATAGCGCAGGTATAATTATCTTTATGACCATAAGAGAATGACCTAATGCTGTTTGATTCCATTAAGAATTTTATACGACCTTGATCCATTGAACACTTGGAGAATTTGGCATCATG
>JAGQWA010000552.1 GCA_020437725.1 Bacteroidota bacterium
ATGGCGTAAGCGGGCAATCTCTCACCGTTTAAGTATTTTTTGATAGAGAGTAAATTAACAAGGATATTTTGCAGTGAAAAGACTACTTTCAAGTTTGACGATTATTTTATTGACTTGTTCCTTATCGGTGCAGGCAGAAACATCAAATAAACAAAAAGTATCAGGCTGGTATGTTGGCGGTGGTATTGGCAATCCATCTGGTGAGTTATCTGATGAATCCAATAGCTCAACGATTGACTTAAAAGACAAATCATATCATGTTGTTGCTGGGTATCAGGATGGTCGTATATTTGCGTGGGAAATGCAGTATGTCAAATATGGTAAAGATACGGTTGAGTTTTTTGATCCATCTTCTTTTTCAGCCTCTGCTAATGTTGGATATACATTCAGTAACGGAGTTAGACCATTCGCATTATTGGGGCTTGGCGTAACCGATGTAAATATCCCAAGTCCTCCATTCGGTATGATAGTTGTAGATTCTGACTTGTCATATCATTATGGTATTGGTATTGAGTTTTCACCAAGACAACTAAACGGCATGACGTTTAGATTAGCGCATGAGGCTGATTTTGTGAACATCGAAGAAAGAGTTTACAGTGGTTTCTTTAAGTCTTGGAAAGAGACTATATATGATGTTGATTTAAAGTCCACTTATGCTGCTGTAATGTATAAATTCTAATTTGACTAAATCAACGGTTCTAGGAGTGAAAAATGTATAAAAAGTTCATGCCAATAGCATTTGTATCGTTTTTGTTTGTTGGTTGTGCATCAGTACCAATGGCAAATAAAACTGTTTCTGATAGTGTTAAGCAATTTAATTTGCCCACACAGGAAAAGTCAGGTATTTACATTTACCGTGATAGCTTGTTTGGTGCTGCCCTTAAAAAAGATATTCGTGTGGATGGAAAATGTATAGGGGAATCAGCACCGAAAGTTTTCTTTTTTACAGAAGTAGAAGGCGGCAAAGAACATACTATATCAACAGAATCGGAGTTCTCCCCTAACTCTATCAGTCTTTTCACTAAAGGCGGAGATAATTATTTTATCAGACAATATATAAAAATGGGTGCTTTCGTTGGTGGAGCAAATCTTGAAGTTGTAGAGCCTGCTGAAGGGAAAGAGGCCGTTAAAAACCTAAAAATGGCTGAAATCGGTAAGTGCAGCGAGTAGTATAAACTTTATAAAATGGGTTGTTGGCTCAACTGCCTAACTTCACACTCAACAAGGACAACAACCCAACCGATTACGGTGCAATTTTTGATAATTTTGGCAACATCTCACTTATTAATTTTGTTGTGGGTTGTTGCCTGTTAGTGTAATAGTTAGGCATTATGTAAAGGAGAGTTGGTGTGCTGTTTTCTAGATATAAAACCATTCTTACGCTATGGTTCGCTATTGCTACTTTATTTAGTACACAAAGTAAAGCAGAGTCTGGCCTAGGAGTTCTTGATACAGCCAAACTGATGTTTAACGCAGGTAAAAATAAAGTCCAGAGCTTTCAAAGTGATATGTTACTAGACGCAGGGATGTGGCGTGATCCTAAAACCAATTTGATCTGGATGCGTTGTAGCTTAGGGCAAGCTTGGAGTGGAGGTGTTTGTACAGGTCAGGCAAAAACATACTCTTGGGATGAAGCGAGAGTCGCAGTTAGAAAATTAAATCGAAACGGTGGTTTTGGCGGTTATACTGATTGGGAGTTACCACATATTGAAGACCTTGTTACTATTCGTTATTGCTCTACAGGGTTTGAATATGGTTATACGGCAGATATTCCTACTAAAGCAGGCGGCATAAAGACGATCCCACAGACCTGCAAAGGTGGTACAAATGGTACCTACCAACGACCAACAATAGACCAGCGTATTTTCCCCAATACACCCAATACATTTGTGGAGTCTTATTGGTCGGCATCTCCTATTGCTGCGGACGATTATAGCGCGTGGAGCCTAAGCTTCTATTTTGGCTATACATTCAACGATGGCAATGTTAAGCGTGCTCAACAGTTTGTTCGTGCAGTTCGTGCGGCTCAGTAATTATTTTTTGTGGCTGCC
>JAGQWA010000553.1 GCA_020437725.1 Bacteroidota bacterium
TGAAGATGGTACGGGCTAAGCTGAGTGGTTTTTTGCATTTTTTTTTATAAACAATGATTAAACTACTCACATTGCAATCTCAAAGCGACAGTGTTACTTTCGGTCTGTTTTATTATTAACTTTTTCTAACATTTCTACATCGGCTAAATCTTGAAGCCTACCTGTAGCTTTCTTATTTTTGATCAAGTCTTCTAAACCGATAAATTTTATTCTTAAACCTTCAGACTCAAATAATTCATGATTTGGATATGCCATTTCAAAGTCTACCCCATCAATTGATGTTAGCAGATCTATTCGATTCGGTGGATAACCTAATTGGATTATGTTTTTTGAGGTCTCAAAATCCGATTCGGAAAGCGATAGCGAGCTGAATCCGAATTCTATTAAAACTCTCTTTATCTTTTTTGCATTTTCTGAGTCAGTCCATATCCAAAAATCTATATCTTGGGTAAACCGTGGATATCCATAGTATGCGGTGGCATATCCGCCTACTAACATATATCGCACTTCATGCTCTTCTAACAACTTTATAAACTCTTTGAAATCTTGGTTCAGAATCATGTCGCCAGTATATGTACTGAGTTCTCAAGTTTTCTAAATGAGACAGTCTTTCTTCCTTGCTCAAGCTACTAAAATAGATCAGATTTCCTACGTCTGAATCTTGCTTTATCACTTTAATTGCACTGCTGTCTTTAATCATTTCTCCTGCTATTTTAACTACAATTTACAATTTTAATCTCAATTCATTCCGGTTTCTTTGGTTCTTTTTGATAAAAGGTAACGTCAGGATATAGAGCATAAATCTGCTTGTAGTACGGCTATTGGTGACCGCGTTCCGTAACCTATGTCTGCAGTTTTTCATTCACTTACTTATCCCATTACTTTCCTTCTTTCATAATTGCCTTAATCAATAATACCAGATTATTCATATCCCGATAATCCATAATTTCTACCGGAGAATGCGAATATCTTCCCGGCCACGACAATGGGATAGAAGGGATTTCATAACCAAGTTCTGTAATCCGGCCTGGGCTCAAAAACACCTTGGATCGAATGTTCTTTTATTTAAAGAAGACGGATTGTATGGCGGCAACGTTAAGTACATTCGATGATCAGGAGCATCACAAAATCGAGTAATTCTGATATCTGGCCCCATATTTCTTTCATATTGCAGCCTAAGGTAAGTATATAAAGCGTATCGTATCGATAGACGGCGATACGATAATTTCACCTACCGTGCTATACTACATTCCTTACTATTTGATCAAAATCCGTATTTCACATTAATCAGACTGTCCTTTTTCTCTTTCATTTCCAACGGCGGAAGCCCAATGGAGAGCCTATTGCGATCCACTTCCTTCAGATCTGAGATCATATTATCGTAGTTTTTTCCTCGTCCGTAGGTCCCATAGATTTGTTGCTCACCATTGTATAAATAGAATTGGTCGATCATAGTACCTAAAACAAAAGGAGGGGCCGTACCATTTTTCACAAACTCTTTTACTTTCGGTACAAAGTAATTCATACGAATACTGTCTTTGGTATGGAGCAGTAATAATCCTACATCAACTTTATAGTCTATGGTATGTGGCCCCACAATTTTATCCGTTGGATAACCAATGGTCTCAAAGATCTCGATCAGGCGTTTTTCGTGGATCTTGTCAATGCTATCCTGTTTTGTCCAATCCGTTTCGCCGTTCCCGCCTCGATACTTTTGGTCGGCCGCTCTCATGGAAACCAATTCATCGCGCAGGTTAAAATCGGCCTTGTTTTCATATTCCTTGCGCAGGTCGTCATATTCCGAAATGAATTTTTGGCCGTAATCGGAAGATAAAAACTGATCAAAATGGGCGTTGTTTTGAAATCTGCTTAATTCAATGCCATGTGAAATTTGTTTTTTGGCATATTCGTAGGTGATCTCAAACTTGTTTAATATTGCCGAACTCTCTGTAAATTTCCAACTCTCATTGAATGTGGCCGTATTTTTGGCTTCGCAGGAATTAAATGCTTTCTGGAATAATTCAAATGCTTTTTCATAATGCTCAGTCTC
>JAGQWA010000554.1 GCA_020437725.1 Bacteroidota bacterium
CATTCGGCTTTAGTTACTTTTTGATCTAGCGAAAAGTAGGAGCAGGTTGTCACTGTAGCTCCGGCATCCATAATAAAAGCTATATTAGCGTTTAAAATCCCGAAACCAGGAGACAGGTATTCGGGAAGTTAAGCAACCACTTGGGTAACGTATTAGCCACCATATTAGACCGTCGCACCATACACGATGTAGATACGGGTTACGTAGGTGGAGACTCTGTATTCATTGCCTTGTGGGATGCCGATATAATCAATGCCCAAGACTATTATCCATTTGGTATGTTACTGCCAAATCGCATTTATCAAGCCGATAGTTCAGGGACAGGTGATTATAGATACGCCTTCAATGGCATGGAAAGAGATGATGAAGTGTCTGGAAATGCCTACGACTTTGGAGCCAGAATTTACGACCCTAGAATTGGAAGGTTTTTAAGTATTGATCCGTTAATGGAGAGTTTTCCTATATGGTCACCCTATGTCTATGCAGGTAATTCGCCTATCAGTTATATAGACGTTTATGGAATGGGTCCTGATGACGCTGGTAAAGGAGATGAAGTTGTTGAAAACGAGGGGCCACTGGCATATGCCCTGAGAAATAATGTAGAAGGTAAAACTTCCTTGGAAGTTCTGGAGAACCTTGCTACTATGAATGGAGATGTTTTCAAAAATTATAATAAAGATTGGACTGATTCTGAAAAATGGAGTTACTGGAACGATTTGAGTGGTGAAAACTGGATGATTCATCCAGGTCAAAAATTGCATGTTGGTGGAGTTCAGCCTACGGATATAAAAGAACTTCAAAAGTTTAAGGCTGATTTTCAATATGGAAACGATTTTGACAAGATGATTGATGTTCTCACCATTATAGATGAAGACTTTACAAATCGAGCGGCTGAAGATGCTCCCCCAACTCAGGTTAAGGTGAAGGATATTTTCGATGTCAACAAGATGCTTTCAAATGGTAGTTTTGTTCGAGAGGGTGGAGGAAGTATTGGGTCAGTTGATGGACACTATAAGTCTACTAATAAGGATGAACCAACAATCAGAATAGCACATATGAATGTGAATCTGAGTCTGGAGCTTATGGGTGAACAAGCCAGTAATGTAAGATGGAAAGTGACAAGTTGGAACGATGATGGAACGGCAAATATTTCTTATAGCCTAACAGATGATAAAACGCCAAGAGGTATGATAAGAGTTTATATTGAAGGGTATCACTACGAGAATTTCAAGAGGAATACCGGCGTAGTAATTAATTTCGATATGTCAAACCCGCATCACTACAAAAGGTTTAAAGAACTCCAGAGCGAAACAGGACCCATTTACATGAGATATACGCGTCCAATTATGACCCCGGATGATTATAAATAAAAATCAAATAGAAAAGTAAAAATGATGAAGAGTTCAAGGAATATTTTTGGCCTGTTTTTGGTTTTGGTTTGTTCATGTAACAATAAGCCACAAACTATTATAGAAAAGACATCTTGCCCTAAACCATATTACAACTGGGTGTTTATTGGTTCTGACTCGGTATATAGAGAAGTTTATGCCGACTCAAATAGTTTGTTTGTTTTTGATGACAAATCAATTTCTGCATATGTCTTTGATATTAACCAATCGGATCTCAATGGATTTTTGAGTACCATGGAGGGTATTCCGAAAGATTCGTTTGCAAGTCAAGTTAAGGGATTTTCCAACTCAGTGTTTAAAACCGATGACGGAAATGTTTATCAATTGCCTAAAACAGAATTCAATTTTTCGAGTGATGACTTTTTTAATATGACGATTTTTGGCAACGTTGCTCGCGCCAGATTCGACGTATATAATTACAAGGGCGAAGTGCGTATTGATCCGTTTAAAGATAAATAGTACAAATCCTTTTATCAATAAAATAAGCCCTTAGCCAAACCAGCCAAGGGCTTTTGCTTTCAAGCAATAAGGTCTAGAACTCAAAATCGATAATCTCGTCAGAGAACTCATCAATTTTCTCAGTAAAAAGCGCTGATAAGCGGTTAACCAAACGCTCAATAAGGTTAGAGTTAGAAGTTC
>JAGQWA010000555.1 GCA_020437725.1 Bacteroidota bacterium
ATTTTAAAGTGCTCAATTCCAACTTCTAAAAAGGGTGCACCATCAATAGTGTACCCTTTCTTTTTGTAAAAAGGAATGGCATTGTTTCTAGCATGCAAACTCATTAAATTAAAGCCTTTGCCTTTTGCATAATGCTCTGAATAATCAACTAGCCTACTGCCAATACCTTTTCCGTGAAATTGTTCTGAAACTGCTACTTGCCGCATTTTTATTTCGGTTTCTGAAATTGATTTCAGACACAAACAACCTATTACATCTTCACCTTCAAAATAGGCTATGTGAATTTGGTCATTTTCTGCTTGCAACTCTTCATCAGTAAATTTCAATCCAAGCGGAATTCTAAGCACTTCTGACCGTAAGTCAACGGTTTTCCAATACTCAATAGATAGATGTGCTACTTCTCTTATCATGAAACTTATTCAGCAGTTTCTTCTTGCTTTGCCTTGCCAATTTGTGGGCGCATTTGTGGAAAGAAAAGCACTTCTTGAATACTGGTATTGTTGGTCATTAACATTACTAATCTATCTAATCCAATTCCCATACCTGATGTTGGCGGCATGCCATATTCAAGGGCTCTAAGAAAATCTTGATCAATAAACATGGCTTCGTCATCACCCCTTTCCATTAGCTTTAATTGCTCTTCAAAACGCTCGCGTTGGTCAATTGGGTCGTTCAACTCAGAATATGCATTTGCTAGCTCATTGCCGTTTACCATTAGCTCAAAGCGCTCGGTTAAAGTCTCGTCGTTGCGGTGCATTTTGCACAATGGCGACATTTCTTTTGGGTAATCAGTAATAAACGTGGGTTGAATGTAATGGTGCTCGCATTTCTCAGAGAAAATCTCGTCAATCAACTTTCCGCGCCCCATTGATTTATCTACACTAATGCCTAATTGCTTGCAAGCGTTTCTTAATCCGTCTTCATCCATACCAGATATGTCAACTCCAGTATGTTCCTTAATAGAGTCAGTCATTGAAATTCTTTTGAATGGACGTTGGAATGAAAGTGTTTTATCTCCAAATTTTACTTCGGTAGTTCCATGAACAGCCAACGCCACTCGCTCAATCATTTCTTCGGTAAAGTCCATCATCCAATTGTAGTCTTTGTAGGCTACATATATTTCCATTACCGTAAACTCCGGATTGTGCGTTCTGTCCATTCCTTCGTTTCTAAAGTTTCTAGAGAACTCATAAACGCCATCAAAACCACCAACAATAAGTCTTTTGAGATAAAGCTCGTTGGCAATTCGCATGTATAAAGGAATATCTAACGCATTGTGATGAGTAATAAACGGACGCGCAGCCGCACCTCCTGGAATGGGTTGTAGAACTGGAGTTTCCACTTCCATATAACCGCTTTCGTCAAAAAACTGGCGCATGGCAGAAATCACCTTGTTTCTTTTAATGAAAACGTCTTTAACGCCTTTGTTCACTAAAAGGTCAACATAACGTTGTCTATACCGTTGTTCGGGGTCATTAAAAGCATCGTGCACATTGCCGTCAGCATCTGTTTTTACTATCGGAAGCGGCTTTAGCGATTTGGCCAGAACAGTTAGTTCCTTTACGTGAATAGAGGTTTGGCCTGTTTGCGTTTTAAAAGCGTAGCCTTTAATGCCAATAAAATCGCCTATTCCTAATAGTTTTTTAAATACGGTGTTATAAAGGGTTTTGTCTTCGCCTTCGCAAATTTCATCGCGATTGAAATAGCATTGAATTCTGCCGCTGCTATCCATTAATTCGGCAAACGAAGCCTTGCCCATAATTCGGCGGCTCATTAATCTACCTGCCAGGCATACTTCGCTAAAGTTTTTTTCATCATCATTATACTCATCAACCACCTGTTTGGCCTTGGCATTAACAGGGTAAAGTGCTGCTGGATAAGGGTCTATGCCCAGTTCGCGCAGTTGTTGTAAGTCTTCTCTCCTTTGTATTTCTTGTTCGGAAAGTTGATGTGCCATAACGATTTTGAAAATTTCGCGCAAAGATGAACCATTTTACGGTTTAATAAGTCAAATAGTAACCAAGTTGATGCGGGGTTTTATGGTA
>JAGQWA010000556.1 GCA_020437725.1 Bacteroidota bacterium
GTCGTCTTTCATGTTGTCGGCGATGCTTTGCGCCTCTTCAACGACCGCATTCAGGTTGCGACTGACGCTCACCTGCACGCTGCTGCCGGTGGCACGAGGCAGTCGCCCCAGCGCCTGCTGCACGCTGTTTTGCAGCATCGTCGCGTCTGTGCCGATGCGCTTGAGCAGCGACGGCACCACACCGCCTTCCTGCGTAATCAGCGCGCTCAGCAGATGTTCTGGCTCAATCGCCGGGTGGTTGTAGCCCTGCGCTAAGTTCTGGGCTTCCAGAACCGCTTCCTGGGCTTTTTGGGTAAATTTGTCTAATCTCATTTCAAAACACTTCCATTACTTGATTTTTGTTTTCACAACAGAATGAGTATGTCATATTCGAGTTAGAAAGAAGTAAGAAGCTCTCCTTGTTTTGACATCAGAGTGAATGGCATGAGCCATAAAGCGCGTTGTCATAAATATTGTTGTATACTTGGAAAAGTCCATAATCTGAATGGAGGCAATATGCTAACTCGTCTCAAAGTCAGTGGTTTCAAAAATTTGGTTGATGTTGATGTTCGCTTTGGTCCTTTTACTTGCATAGCAGGGGTAAATGGCGTTGGTAAATCCAATCTTTTCGATGCAATACTTTTTTTAAGTGAGCTTGCTGGAAACACTTTGCTGGAAGCTGCTTTGTCAGTGCGTAAATCGGAGAGTGGTCGTACATCAAGTATTCGCTCATTGTTTCACCGAACAAAAAATAAAGGCGACGAGGTAATGTCGTTTGAAGCTGAAATGATTATTCCCGAGGAAGGGATTGATGATTTAGGGCAAAAAGCCGACGCTTCAATTACTTTTGTTCGGTACAAGGTTATTCTAGCTTTTTTACCTGAAGAAACTTTGCCATCTGTAGGAGCTTTAAAGTTAATTCATGAGGAGTTGGAGCATATTAACTTGGGTGATGCCTCAAAGCATTTACCATTTTCACATTCAGTACGGAAGTGGAGAAACTCTGCTGTAAAGGGTAGGCGAGTATCTCCATTCATCTCAACTGAAGGAGATGGTGATGAAAGAACTATTAAGCTTCATCAGGATGGCGGTGGTGGTCGCCCCAAAACGTTTTTGGCAAGGACCTTACCCAGAACGGTCTTGTCAACGGTCAATGCTACGGAAAGCCCCACAGCATTGCTGGCGCGACGTGAAATGCAATCTTGGCGTTTGTTGCAATTGGAACCCTCTGCACTTCGAGAACCTGATGAGTTTACAGCTATACCTAGATTAGGTTCAGACGGCTCTCACTTACCCGCAACCTTATATCATTTAAGCAAGACCTCTTATAAACATAAACAAGAAGGTGATGAAGATTTTTCAACCTGGATTTATGATCAAGTATCTAGCCGACTTGCTGAACTTATTGATGATGTTTATGCCATTAAAATTGATCGGGATGAAAAGCGGCAACTTTTGACTGTTCAGGTACAAGATAAATATGAAACAGTTCATCCTGCCCGTTCATTATCGGATGGAACGCTTCGATTCTTAGCTTTAGCAGTGCTTGAGCAAGATACGAGAGCGGGCGGAGTGATCTGCCTTGAAGAACCAGAAAATGGTATTCATCCAAAAAGAATACCTGCAATTTTGCGTTTATTGGAAGACATTGCGGTTGACGTTGACGAGCCAGTGGGAATAGATAATCCTCTTCGGCAGGTGATTATTAATACGCATTCTCCGGTTGTCGTGAATCAAGTTAATGATGATAGTTTGCTCATTGCTGAGCAAAAAGAAACGGCAAGGGATGGCGATTATTTTCAAAGTGTGCGGTTTAGCTGGCTGCCAGACACGTGGCGTGCTCAAGCAGACCCTGATCGCTTGCCGGTAGCACGCGGGAAGGTCATTGATTACTTGCGGCAAGTAATTGATTTCAGTGATAAGTCAACACATGGTCAATATTCAACAAAAAAGAAAGCAACCCGTGTTCGTGATCGTTCTGATCTTCAACCCCAACCTACTCTTTTCCTTCATGAGAAATGATGAATGAGTTTAGATATACATTTGTAACCGAGGGTAG
>JAGQWA010000557.1 GCA_020437725.1 Bacteroidota bacterium
AGGATTTTGCGCTTTTGAAAGAAAGCTGCCAATCATTAATAGAATGGAGAATATATAGCGGGTTTTAAACATGGGTTAATTACGAGTACAATTAACCCAATATTTCATAAACATATTGCGAACAAAATGTAAAGGCCTAAAAATTATATCTAATGCCCACCCAAGCATGCAAACCTTGCACAGGGTATCGGTTCCAAACTTGATAGCGTTGATTAAACAAATTATTTACCGAGCCATACACCGCGAGGTTCTTCTTAAGGTAATAATCGGCGCCTAATGAAAGGTCAACCACGCCTTTTAGAACTGTAGTGTCAGTTTGCGATACATTGGTAACTGTTCTGCCACTAAATGCATCAACATTGGCTTTAAAAGTAATCTTGTTTTGAAAGTTGTATCGTGCTGCTAAATTTCCTTCCCAAGTTGGCATGTGTAGCGGCAAATAGGTAAAGAAATTAAACGTGTTGTAGCTACCCGCAAAATTTACCATCCAACGTTCGTGTTCCTTGTATTGCACTTCGGCTTTAATTTGGGTGTGGCTCGAATTTGAGCCTGTATAAACCGCTTTGAATTCATTTTCTAAGCTATCGCTATTGGCAAAAAGCATTAGGTTATCAAAAGTATTGTAGCTAACTCTTGCATTAAACTGTATGTAGTCACTAATAACGCTGCCCTTTGCACCAACAAATAGATTTAGAGCATTATTGGTGTTTTCTAATCGTTGATTAAATGCCACAAAAGGGTTGTTCCAAACTTGAGATTTAAAGCTGTTTTTCTGCATTTGGCCAGTAATTCCACCATATCCAATTAGGTAGTTGCCCACTAATTTATATTGGGCTTCAATATCAGGGTAGAAATGGAAGTTGGTATAGTCTGATGCGGCAGGATTATCCTTAATTACCGAATCGCCGTTGTCAGTTGCGGTTTTGAACCCGATTTTATATTTCAATTCCTTGAGCTTGCCAACGTAGGCGGCATCAACAAAAACCAGATTTCTATTCAGTTTTTGGGTTGAATCTCCATAAGCACTATAGTCATACATGGCCCTAAAAACCAGGTCGCTTTTGTTTTTTAGGTGCTCCACAACCGATCCGTCAAAATTGGCATCCCATTCATAGGTTCCATCTAAATTGTGAAAATAATAACCGCTTAATTTTCCATTAAGCTGGTGACTGCTTTTGGTGTTTTTGGCATTTGATAATGAAACAAAACCGCCATAATTAAAAAAGTCTCTTCTTAATGAATCAGCTTGGTCTGTAAAAAGTGTATCGAAATTGTAGCCATATAGATGTGCTCTGCGTTGGTCAAAGTTTAAACCTGTTTTAAGCACAGTGTTACTATAAACTTTTTTGTAGTTGAAATCTACCAAACTATGGCCAACTCCTGATGCATCTATTCTATTAGTGCCTGATTGATGAAATGCCCTTAAACTAAACTGATTGGTGGCATTTCTTTTAGAGCCAACATAAAAGTCAAGCAAAGCATTTCTGCGCGGACCAACACCCGCTTGCAAATAATAGGGGTTTAGGTCTGGCAGCTGCACTTTACCCAACGAAATTGGCTGCATGGGCTCTCTAAAATAGGTGTTTAGTTTATAGAGCTGCGGTGTAATGGCATAGGTAAACTCGGGATCAGCAACGTTTATAGGATACTTGCGAACTGGAATATTTAGTTTGCTCGAATTTTTTAATCCTGGAATGTATCCAAGGTCAACCAGTTTGGTATATTCATCAGTGGTATCTTTTTCTTCTTGACCGTATGCTACTACCGAAAGCGCAGCAAACAGTATTACTAGGCTATTCAGTTTTATCATTGTATTCAATGCTGTCTTCTTGGGTTTTTTGAATTTGTTCTTGCTCTAGTTTTCTTCGTTCTTCTTCTTGCTCAATAACAGCAAGCTTTTGTTGGGCAATGGCTTTTAAATCTTCGCCATCGTAGTTTTCAATAATGCCTTTCAAGGTTCCTTTGGCTGAGTTCAGCTTATCCATTTTTACGTAGTTATCTGCCATTACCAAAAAGCTTTTAACCACA
>JAGQWA010000558.1 GCA_020437725.1 Bacteroidota bacterium
GATGCGTTTGGCTAAGCTGTCGATCTCGGCGTTTTGAGCGCTAAAATCATGTAAGGCTATTTGGGTGGCATCAAACTCCCAACTTTGTGTGGCGTTTTCATTTAAGGCATTCACTTGCACAATAATATTTTCTGCACCTAAGCGGTTACGCCATAGAAATCGCGCATTGGCGATGTTGGCGGCATAGCGTTTTGCCAACTCAGAAAATCCATGCTCTTGTATATAAGCAGTTACAGCGGCCGAATAACTTTGTTTAAAGACGGCGTTATTGCAGGCAGAAGGGCGTTGAATGCCGCCTAAAACCTTTAATGTAAATTGCAATTTTAATGTGTCTTGATCGGGCAATAACGAACAGGTGTCTACACGCTGCAAGTTAGGTTTTTCAACTTCCGCATTTAATTTTAATGGATCATTTTTAACAGCTGGTTTTAATCGGTTTGAAATTGTTCCTCGAACAGATTTTTCGGTTAATGTTAATGCAGCCGCATTTTCACGATTATCCCATGTTGTTCCATACATATAACCGTCAGATGGCACAAGCTTTTTCTCGAATGATAAAACCGATGCAATTGCGTTGTTGTTTTTAGCCATGGTAATTCTCCCTTCTCTATGTTTGCGTGTTAAAAATAAGATGAAAAATCGTTTTTAGTTTCTTTGGTTTTGCACAAGTACAAATTGTTTTCTACATCGGTATGGTAGCGCCACTGCATGATGCTTAGGTCATCGATATGATGAACCATTTTGAATTCGCCCAAGGTAACTACCGATTCAGCAAAGCGGTGTGGCGCCTCTGCATCACGCTGATTCAGTGCTTGCGCTAAAGGGCTAATACCTTGAAAACCCACAGCAATAGGCACTAGCCATCCTTTTTGCTTGCGACCAGATTGCCAGACGACTTTTTCACCCTCTTGCGTGCAGCTATGGTGAATGGCCAGATAGTCAATAAGCGCGTCTAACGCATCCTGGCCATTTTCCATTGCTTCACGCATTAACTCGCGTCGTTCCAGCAACACATAGCCGGGCATTAATTTGCGCAGAATTTTTTGGGTATCGCTGGCGCTTTCACTATTTACAAAATAGGGCTTTTCAAAAGTTAAAATATCACCACCGGCAATTTTCAACTGTGCATGCATTAGTTGGCTGATAACAGGCAATACATCCTCTTTGTCATCTGCGCTAATACCGGAGAACTCAATCACTAAGGATGCGGTTAAATGCGCTCTGGCTTCTTCGATGAAAGAAGGTCGATTGCCGTCTTTATCCAGGGGATTCCCAGTACCAATGATTGATGAAACAAAATCACCACTGCCACGATGTGTTTGCAAATCAAACTGGTGAGAAACCACCCCAACGGATTCAAACTGTATCGTTGAATAGCCTGCTTGCTGTAATTGTCGCTGAAGTGCATGTACAGCACCTAACCATGCTGTCATGGCGGGAAAACCAATAGTAAATGGGCTAGACAAGGCATTGGCATTTTGCACATTTATACGCGGTAAAATTAATAGTCTTTTTAGTTCGCTCATCGTAAAAACTCCTTATTATCAGCCACCCATTGGTTAATTATTTTTTTTATTTCGTTAAATTCTTCATCACCAAGCAATATTTTCATGTCGCCCAATGACTTGCTGTAAGCATTGTTTAACCAGCGTGTCATATCGTGAATTATGTCATTCAGCCAAAGATCGGTATTTTCGCGCTCGTGGGATTTGTCGTGACAAAGCCAAACTTTTTGCGCTGCCGACAAGCTAAAGGATTCACGATATTGTTCTATGGAAGCCTCACGCAGTAGGTAAACGGTATCCATGACTTTTAACACTAGCCCTTTAATTTTTTTGTCGCGTGCGGTTAACAGCTTTTGACGGGGAATATCACCACCGATTTCCATTTTTAAAACATTATGCAGTTCTTGAAATAGCTCCTTAAAACTCCAAATACTGAGTGATTCAACAAAAAAATCTGTTTTTGGGAAACGAATATCATGTATTTTTAATATGGGCGGCGTGGATGATAATAAATG
>JAGQWA010000055.1 GCA_020437725.1 Bacteroidota bacterium
TGTTTTTCTGACACGCTTGACCAAAAAGCCATATCTCAAAAAATAAACTGCAACGGAAGGGTTCCTGTTTACGAGTACAAATTGCGTTCAATTACCAATAATCAAGAAACCGTTCCTTTTATTACCAGAAAGAAACATTATTACCATCCAGACACTCCTCTGGTAGGCGCCATTTTTAATGAATACATTGGCCAACATGTAGATGGCAACATGCATGATACGAGTCTTTATGCGCGACATTGCTCTGCTCCACACACCGTTAATTTTCTTAACAATAGCATTAAGTTTAGAAACTACTCGGCAGTTGATGATTATCCACCCGGATTTCAGGATGTATGCCTAAACCCCAATTATCCCTATGCAACAGATTCATTAGAATATTTCTGGGATTTTGGTGATATACATGCCCCTGCGTGTACATCGTCATTTTCAGTTCCAAATAAACTATGTGCCTATTCAACTGAAAGATTGCCCCAGCATACCTACACAGTTAACGGTTGCTACAAAACCTATTTAACTGCACATGACCCTAAAACCAACTGTGCACATACTGACAGCATTATTGTAACGCTTCAACCACCAAATGCGGCGTATGATTCAACCCATTCAACGGCCCCAAAACACCTTAATTACGACAACCAAGAAAGCATGAACACCCCGCATAAAGGACTAAGAATTTTTGGACCAAAATGCGTGGGCTACATTCAAGAAGTTAGGCTGGGCGGCATTATTCCTGAATGCGGACCTGAATATTTCTGGGTGCTACCCGATTCAGCCGCACTTTCTACCAGGCAAGTTTGTAATAGCGATACGGTGGTAGTTCATGATTGGATATCGATGGACAGAATGATTGAACTCGATTATAAATATGCCTACGGCGACACAGGTTGGATTAGCATGGGACTAATTGTTAGAAGTGGTCACTGTTACGATACATTTTGGTATCATAACTACAAATACATTTACACGGTAGAAGCGGGCTTACATTCTAGCATAAACCATATATGCCCTGGCGACAGTTTTTATGTTCAATTGAACGATACCTTGCAAGAAGGTATAAACGATGTGCTCTATTATTTTAATCACGCCTACTTAAGCGAATCAGCAACTACTCTTTTAGGCACTGATACACTTAATTATGTTACCGTTTCGGGTAATGCCAAGAAATACAATGTAACATCAACCATTCATAATTCTACTTCTGGTTTAGTTGATACATTTAGGTTCAACAACCTATCGCAAAAATCTTATATGAAGGCCCTTGAGCCCGGCCATGTTATAATCAATTCATTTATTAGTCACCGTTTGGGTTGCGAAGCCGGCGACGATATTGAAGTGCTAGTGGGCCATTTTAATGAATTCAGCACCGAGTTCAACACCTATTGCCTAGGTGATAGTATTCTGTTTGAAGATTCGGTTAGGTATTTTCAACCGTTTACACCAAACGACCCTTCTGGTATTGAAAAAGTTGATTATTGGGAAGACCCTACGCAAGGCCGAAATAAACTACCCAAACATTTAGAGCGGATTCAATGGGATTTTAATGACGATGGAATAATTGACCACATAGGTTCAAAACCAAAATTTGTTTACGATAAACCCGGCATTTATACCGTGGTAATGTACACCAAAGACACTTTTGATTGTGAGTGGCAAATACGCCGAAAAGAAGATTTTATTAAAGTAGTTTCCATAGAATCTGACCTTGGCGTGGTAAAAGATGATACCTTAAGATTTTGCGCTCCCCAATTTTTTGATATTGAAGACAGAACCATTATTGCCCAACCAAATAGTAAAGAAAGAGACACGGTTGTTAAATGGACATGGGATTTTGGCGATGGAAACAGCATTGTGCGCAATTCATTAATAAATGGCAGAGTAGGTAAATCTTACAGACACAACGGCAATTATTTAATAACCTTAACAGTTGAACTTGGCACCTATTCTAACACATTTGGAAAAGGCTGCATAGCAACCGATTCGCAATGGGTATATATTGAAGGTCCTACACCAAAGTTTTCTATAATTAGCGACTCAGTAGGTTGTGTTCCTTTTACTATAACCACCTTAGACCAAACCAAGAAAGCATCAGTTTGGGAGTGGCGTTTAGGAGATGGAACCACTACCCCATCATACGGCAACGATTCAGTTAAACTCAAGTATGAAACATCTGGCACATTTTGTTTGAGCTTAATGGCCGGCGACACTATTAAAGATCTTTTTGACTCAACCTTTTATTGTATTGATGAGTACCCGTATGTAACCTGCCAACATACTATTGAAGTGCTACCAAAAGACAGTATTCGGCTAATTCATCCAAAAGAACTTTGCCCAAATCAAGAAGGTAAATTCAGCTTTGCCACTTCAGATTCAACCTATAGCAACTATACATTAGATTTTGGTGATAGCACCATAGTATCTGGTAAAGACTCGGTTTATTATCACAACTATACAAATGCAGGTAATTACAAATTAACCTTCACCGGGCAGGCTCGTTGCCCCGAAAAAAATTCATCTTTCTTAGAAGTGAAAGATGTTTTAGCAAGATTTGAAATAGATATTGCCCGAAGCGATACTCCTGTTATTTGGTTTAATAACACGTCAATAAACGGCAGCGATTTCGATTGGATTTTTGATCAAATAGGTACCATAAACACCAGAGATTCGGCAGTGAGTTATAGATTTACTGAACCCGGCAATAGAGAAGTTTGCCTTATTGCCTACAGTAATTTTGGTTGTGTAGATACGGTTTGCCAATGGATTAATCTTGAAACCAACTTGTTCATTCCGAATGTATTTACCCCAAATGGAGATGGTTTTAACAACCTTTACACCATACTTATTAAAGGCCAAACTCATTATAATTTGAAAATTTACAATCGCTGGGGCGAACGTGTTTTTGAAAGCGAAAACAGAGATTATAAATGGAATGGCAAAAGATTTAATACAGGTGCAGAGTGTCAGTCAGGCACTTACTTTTTTGTGTTTGATTACCAAATTTTGGGCGATGAACCCAAAACTGCACGTGGCACGGTTACGCTGCTAAGATAATTGGCCATTTAAAGCTGAAAATTACTATTATTGACAAGTAAGAACTTAGAATAGGCCTAGATGAACAAGCTCCTAATTATTGTATTGCTTTTAATTGCAAACACAATAAACCTTAACGCACAGCGATACAAACCTTTAGAATCTAAAGGAGAAATTCCAAAAGACTTTTTACAGCTTTCATCCGAAAAATATAAGCAAGACGCTGCTTCATTAGATAGCGTGGCCACTAGAAAGCGACGAAAGGACAAAGACGACTTTTACCTAGAAAGCAATTTTATAATTGATGGACTACTGAAAAGCGGTCAGGTTTTATTTAATGATCCGGTAAGCGAATACATAAATCTAATAGCCGATACACTTTTAAAAGACAATCCTGAATTACGAAAAGAGCTTAGATTCTACACAGTTAAATCGCCATATGTAAACGCCTTTGCCACTAACCAAGGCATGGTTTTCGTTAACATGGGCTTGGTAGCACAAGTAGAAAACGAAGCACAGTTGGCCTACATTCTTTGCCACGAAATGGTGCATTATAAAGAAAGGCACGCCATTAATTCATACGTAGAATCAATGGAAATTTCTAGAGCAGCTAGGCGTTTTCAAATTTCATATAATGATGCATTATTGGCACGTAGCAACTATTCTAAAGATTTAGAAATAGAAAGCGATTATCAAGGCTTACAAACCTATCTAAAAAGCAACTACGACCCCACAACTGTTGAAGACGCCTTTTTTGTGCTCGAATTTTCGCACCTGCCTTTTGATGAAGTAGTGTATAAAAGAGAGTTCTTGGAAAACCAATACATGAAACTACCTGAAAACTATTACTTAGAAGAAGTAAGTCAAATAGAATCTCTAGATGAGTATAAAGACGAATATTCTACACACCCAAATTGCCAAGAAAGAAGAGATAAGCTTGTGCCACTTTTAAGAACTGCAGAAACCAAAGGCAAAAGCAAATATTTAGTTGGAGAAGAAAGGTTTAAGGCCATTCAAAAAATTGCCAGAAACGAAATGAGCCGCTACTACTTAAATGAACGCCAATATGGAGCAGCGCTTTATAACAGTTTTTTGCTGTTAGAACAAGATAAAAACGACCTACATGCGGCCAAAATAAACCTAAAAGCCCTTAATTATTTAGTAAAATACAAGAACCGCGAAAGCACCTATGGCGTGCTAAGAAGCTATTACTATATTCAAGGCGAAAGCCAGCAACTATATCATGTACTAAGCAATATTTCAGCCGAAGAGCTTAACACACTTGCCTTATCAAAAGCATGGGAGTTTCATACAAAATACCCTAAAAACAAGGTTATTAAAAAGGTGGTAAACGAGTTAGCATACGAGCTTGCGCTATACCACAATAACGATTTAGGCAAATACCGTAAACTGGTTAAAGAAACTGAAAAAGAACCCGAACCCGACACAATTGTAGTTGAAGAAAAAAAACTCTCTAAGTATGATAAAATTAAAAAGAAAATTGGCCGTGAAGACTACGAAAACGACTCTACCAATGTTCTTTATGCTTTTTCTGACCATTTAGACGATTCTGCCTTCGTAAACAACTTTAGCCGAATGGCAAAGATTGCAGCCCGAGATGGCGACTCATCTGACTACGATGCCCTAAGCTGGAGAGATGAATTTAAACGCGCCCAAAAACAAGAAACCAAAGGCCTTAGCCTCGGAATAGACAAAATTCTTATGTTATACCCAAGGTATTATAAAGTAGATAATGCATCGGGTTCACAATTAAGGTTTCAAAAAACAGAAGACGCTCAAATTAACTTTATTGACCAAATAAAAACCATTTCTGATGCCGCCGGACTTGAAGTAGAACTTCTTAGCCCAGTAAACCTAGGCGCAAACGAAACCAATAAGTTTAACGATTATGCCGCCCTTTCTGAATGGGTTAGAGAACGCTACGACCACAGTATAACACTGCCAAACAAAACCTTACCAAGCACCGCAGAATTTACCGATAGCTTAATAGACGTTTATGGCACAAGATACTTAGCTGTAACAAGGGTAATAAGTATAAAAAACAACGACAACAGCAAGTACATAAAGGCTTGTGTTTGTTGTTTGGGCGGAATTACGGCGCCTTTAGCCGTTTATTATTTAGTAAAACCTGATGTTGAAACCATTATTGAATTCAATTTATTAGATTTAAAGACCGGCGAAATTATTATGGAAGAATATAGTTCAAAGTCTATGAAAGATTACGACTATCTGGTAAAATCTAAGCTTTACGATATTTTTAACCAAGTGCACAGAAGCAAATGAAAAGACTTATAATAGTAGGTATTTTTTCCTTAATAATATTCTTAGCAAATGCCCAAGTTTCTGGTTATTTGGGTAAACGCTTTCTATTCGAATTAGACTTTGCAGCCATGCCAGATCTTGGTAATTATATAGCCAACGATACCAGCAACCAACTAATAAATACACAATTTGGATTTAGCGGTCAATTTGTTAGAGCTAAAAAGGCTGCACTTGGGGTACATTATAGATTTCAACAATCAACCCACGATTTACGACTTCATTGGAACAACAGCTTTATAAACAACGCGTTTGAAGACCTTAAACTCTATAATTATAAATTAGAAAGTGCACCCTCTAACATGGCAATTACCAATATGCACCATATTGGTTTTGGTTTTTTAAGTTACGATGATGGTTTTGTGGCACCAGCTGGCAATTATACAGAAGCTGAATTTGGTGTTATTGCATTTTCAACTTATTTCTGGAATGAAACTGACGGCACAATTTGGTCAGACGGCAATGAAGGTAAAGGAATAGCACCCTATTTTAGAGTTAACCGCATGCGGAACCATATAATGCTCGATGCTTTGGTTTTAAGTTTTGGATGGTCGGCTACATTTAACCCTTTAGGTATTTATTCGGCATATCATTTAAGCAGAACCTCAAAACCTAGCTTTTATGCCGACACCAATATTCTTTATCATCATGGCCTTGAAAGAACCATGGAAACTGGTTACTTTATGTTTAAAATTGGCTTGGGTTTATTGAAATAGGCCAAGTGAATCAACCATAGTGTTGGCTATAACTTCCGCCACTTTTTCGCATCCTTTATCGGTAAAATGAATAGCATCGTACATGTATTCTTTTTGCTTTGGAACTTCAGCTTCCATGTCTATTAAAATTACCTTTTCAGAGCTACAGAAAGTCCTTATTTCTTGGTTAAAGGTTTCTTCAAACTCAATTAACTCATTGTAAGTAAGGGGATAATTAGTGCGTCGTGGATCGGCTACCATTCGCCAATAATGATAAGCACCGTCTTGCTTTTCTTCAGTTAATCTATGTGGCTGGGTCATAATAATGGGTGTAATCTCATAAGCCTTGCAGATTTGAACAAATGCCAATAGATTCTGCCTAAACAGCTGTTTGCACTCTTCTAAACTCAATTGTTTATCAAACTTTTCTTGCCTCAAAAAAGAAGTGTCGCTTTGTAATGAATGGTTGCTCTTAAGATAATTGTCAATTCCCGGAAAAACGGTTCTTAGCAAACTTCTGCCTTCTGTTCCAATGGTTTTATGCCGAGTATTTATGTTTTTAATGTTGCTATATAACTGGTCTTTTTGCCAATATCCACCATGAGTTACAAGCGTTCCAAAATCATTAAAGGCATGCATTAGCACCACGTAATTCGGTTTGTGTTCAACCACTTTATTAAGAAGCGTGTTTAGTGAATGACCTGAATGAGCACCGCCGCTACCATGATTGTAACTATTAATTCGCTTACCGGTTTTTTCTTCAATAAGACGGCCAGCTAAATAGGCAAAGCGTTTAAGAGAATCATTAAAAGTGCATTGTGTGGTTGAGCCACCTAAAAACACCAATTCAAAATCGGGGATATCATTAAGCTTTGAAGGAAGAATATAACCACGTTCATCGCAGGCAAGCATGTAGGGTTTACGCTCTAAATTATCAGCGGCGTGGTGAAACGCCTTGCTCGGCGTAAGCTTAACCCGCATATTAGGCCTACCTTCTTTTAAAAGCACAAATCGTTCTTGACCAAACTGCAGAATTTCAGCATCTGATTTCGGTTTAAAAAACAACCTATCAACCAGAACCAAAAGAACCAAAGTGGCCAATGTATAGAACCCAAATAACCCAAGTATGTGAATGCCCTTTTTCAACCTAAGGAGTAAATTTATAAACCAAACAAGAATACTCTTTAATGCTTGGAATAAGGTTCTTGATATAAATATGGCGCTTTACATGCTCTCCAATTTTCTGAAAATGATGAGAAGCAAAAATGGCTGAATATCTATTTGCCAGGCGTGAATCTATTACAACGTAACCGTAATTATTAGCACTAAATTGAGACAAGACTTCACTCGTATTTCCATTAAAATTAATTGATGGAAGCCTAGCGTTGTACAACGGTTCATTCATGCGCATCCAACCATTTTGTTGAGCTATTTTCCAATTTTTATGCTTGCGAGCATAAAAATCATGACCATAACAAAATACTGTTACGGGTTCGTTTTGACTCTCTTTCTCTATTGACTGTTCAATGCCAGCATCAACTTTTTTAAGTTCTTTCTGCTGCCAAGCAAACTCAACAAAGGTGTAAACCCCTATTACTGCCAATGCCATGGTTGCATACTGAACTCGCAGTTTTATAGGTCCTAATTTTAAAGTTGATGAAGAAAAAATAGGTATCAAAACTAAAGGCCATGCCAATGCATACATATTGGGCGAAGGCGCCAACATCACTACCAAATAATAGAAAATAGCCAATATCGAAATGACCTTTAAACGGGCGTTCTGGCTTTTGAAACTCAATGCCGCACTAGCCATTAATGCCAAAGCCAACCACCAGTTCTTGAGCCAATAGCTAAGGTATTTACTCAAAATGAAATCGGCATTGTTAAACCAAAAATCCAAAGATTTTGCTGCATGTTTTCCATCAACTTCAACCCCATTTATCGGAAAATAACTTTGGTAAACATTGGCAAAATTGAGAGTAGAAAATGCTTTGCCCGTTTCAGCCCAACTGATTATTACAAGTAGCGAAATTCCTATTAAAAAAGAGCCAAGTGCCAGCCACTTGGTTCGTTCTTTATGCTCAAACACCATAAATACAAGCAACGGTATTGAAAGCACCAAGGCATGGTACCTAAACCAACAAGCCACCCCCAAAAGCAAGGCAACAACCCACAACCTTTTATTGGCAAGCCAGCGATTAACGGCCGCAACTATAAAAACCAAAGAGAACACATCAGGGTTTAAAAGCACAAAATGCCTGAGAAAATATGGCAAAGCAGTAACTGCAATAGCAAACCAAACCGCTTGTTTGGTTTTTGTAAAGAACTTGGCCATACCATACAATTCATAAAGCAAAAACCAAAACAGCATCACGCTCACACTTGCCGCCAGTATTGGCTTTCCAAAGCCAAAAGCTTTGGCATAAACAAAAGCACCAAAAGGAAAAAAACCATTGTGCCACCTTGCCATCGAGCTTATGCTCATCTCTTCGGCCAGCCAAACCATTCCACCATAATCAAAATGCAACATGTTAAAACCGGCATATACAATGGCTGCTAAAGGCAAAAAGCCCCAAACGGCAAGTATGGCTTTGGCCCTATTAGGCATTGACATTTATTGATTGTTGCAGAATTTGGCTACTCATTGGTCCTTCGTTAAACAGCAAATCAAGAATGCTCAAATTGCTTGCAAAGCCGCCATTCTCAAAACATTGAAAATAAGGAGCTGGCTTAAAAACCGAATCTGGCAAATTATACCGCTCTTTTGGGTGAATAGCATTGCGTAAATCATGGTGATAGATGATTGATTGGTCAGTGGCAATTTGACTTTTAATTGGCAATTGCAGTGCAGCTTCAATCCATTTAATGGTAGAAACCGCCCAGTTAAAAAGTTTGGGTTCATCGCTTTGCAATAAAGCTTCATATTGGTGAAAATAATGCTCAAAAAATGCCGCCTTGCCGTAGCAAGATTTTACAGTTTGAAGATGTTCTCGTTGCCAATTATCAGCATGGGCTATTTCAACATCGGCATATGCTAATTGGGTTTTGCCCTTGTTTACAGGCACAATTAAGTGGAGCACTTTATTGGAGCCTAAAACTCGGTATCTATTTCTATAGCTTTGCTTTTGAAATCTGGCCTGCGATTCAATATAAATCTGGTTGTAAATGAAATACTTGGTAAAAAACTGCACCGAAGGAAAAATATGTGCTTCTATTATGGCCGTTTTCAAATGCGCTTGTTTAATGGCGAAAAATAGGAAATCATTATTCATAACCACCTTTTTAATGGTTTCATCCTTTCAGGTGGTTTGGGCTCAACCTGAAATTTTTGCAGAAGTATTGCATTTCAAAACCCAAGAAGGAAAGCCTTACCAAGAAGTGCAGTTTAGAATTCCTGCCAATACTGTGAAATTCAACACACTTGAAAATGGATTTTACCAAGCCAAACTCAGGGTAAACCTGCTTCAAGTAAAAGGAACCGATACACTTACCAATTATTTATACGAGCTGCTTAGCCCACCACAACAAATACCTGGTGGCAGCCACAATATTATTGACGCCAAAAAACTGCCATTGCACCCTGGATTATTCAAAACCATTATTAAAGTTAAAGACCAGCACAATGGCCTAACTGCCGAATTTGAAAAAGCAACCAATAGCAACGGACAGGTGCAGGCGTTTAGCAATATTATTTTGGTTGAATCTTACGAAGCACTCGCCAAACCAAATGATTTTACGCATTGCAATTTAAACATGATTCCAAGGCTATTGCCGCTTTACCGGGCAGATGAAGACTTTGTTACCTTTTTTGCTGAGTACTATGGCAACGCCAAAAAAGTGAATTTGAATTTGGTTTCAGAAGACTCGGTTCGGGTTTTAAAAACAGCCATTCCCACCTTTCAATATGGAAAGGTGAAAGGCATTCTTTATACCATTTCGGCATCTGAATTATCTGGTAATTATGAAATAAACCTTAGTGCCAATCACGAAAATGACTTTCATTTTACCAATAAAATTATACGGGTTTACAACCAGCAAAATCCTACACTATTCACCAAAAAAATTCCATATGCCACACTTAAAATTTACACCCAATATTTAGCACCCATTGCACAGGGGGTAGCATGGAATAGATTAGATAGCGTTTTGAAAACAGATGATTCTACTGCTTTAAAAATTGAGTTTTACCGTTTCTGGTCGGCCATAAAACCTACTGACCCACACTCAGCTTGGAACAATTATTTAGAGTTGGTTAAACTGGCCAATAAAAACTTTAGTTCGGCTGGCAGAGAAGGTTATCTTTCAGACCGGGGCCGTGTTTATTTAAAATATGGCAAACCCGTTGAAATAAATGAGTTTCACGATGACCCATATACTTATCCATACGAGATTTGGCAGTATTATAATGTGGGCATTCAAGGTTCGGCTCAGTTCATTTTTGCCAACACATCATTTACATCTAACAGGTTTGATTTATTGCACTCAACTGCACAAGGCGAAATTTCTAACCCTAACTGGAAACAACAAATAGAACGTGGTTCTGGCGACCAAAAACACGGCCGCTGGGGTAGTGATTGGGAAGAATAGGCATTAATTACCAACTATTCCTCCCAATAAAAATCGCTTGAACGAGGAATAAGATTGAATTTCTCAACCACTTCGTCAGAAAGTGTGGTGAGTTTGCGCATTTTTAAATCTAACCACGCACCATCAACATTAATAATTGCCGCCAATTGGCCATCGCTTCTATAAATCTGGTGGCGCATGCTCCATCTAGATGCATCTCTCCTGGCTTTTTGCAACGTGCACGAAACGGTAATTTTATCGTTCATGGGCACTTCTTTTCTATAAATAAGTTCTTCTCTAAAAAGAATAGGGCCAATTTTAAGCTTAGCCATTTCATTAAACGAAAGCCCAATTTGCTCTAAGGCTAAAACACGTGTTTGGGCACCAAAATCGGCATATGCAGAGTGGCGCAAATGTCGGTTTGCATCAACATCTGCCCATCTTACAATATAACTGGCCATAAAGTCCTTATTCATGTGGTTTGTTTGGGTGGGCAAAGAAACCCTAAATTCACGCCATAGGCATGAATAAATTTCAAAGTATTTGGAAAACGCTAGGCCCTGGCTTTTTATATGCGGGTGCGGCAGTTGGGGTTTCGCATTTGGTGCAATCTACCAAAGCAGGTGCTCAATATGGCTTTCTTTTAATTGGGGTTGTAATTGCATCAAATTTTTTTAAATATCCATTTTTTGAAGCGGGCCCCAGGTATGCTTCTGCCACTGGCGAAAGCCTTATAAAAGGCTATGAGCGAATTGGTAAATGGGCAGTTTGGCTGTTTGCCATTCTCACCTTTTCAACTGCGTTTATTATTCAAGCTGCTGTTACGGTGGTAACCGCTGTGCTTTTAAACAATCTAGTTGGTCTTAATTGGCCTGCCTACGCCAGCTCTGCACTTTTGTTGTTAATCTGTAGCTCGGTGCTCATGTTTGGCAAATACCATTTGCTCGATAAAGTGATAAAATGGGTGGTGGTTATTTTGAGCGTTACAAGTGTAGTGGCCTTTGCTAGGGCTTCGGGCATTGAAACCAACGTTCATTTGTTTCCTAATTGGATTTGGAATGAAACATCTTTCATTTTCCTATTCGCGCTTATGGGCTGGATGCCTGCACCAATGGACATTTCGGCCTGGCAATCGCTATGGACAGTTGAGAAGAAAAATGACAATAAAGGGCATTTCAATTTAAAAGAAGCCTTGCGCGACTTTCACATTGGTTATTGGGGAACCGCCATTTTAGCGCTCATTTTTTTGGCGTTGGGTGCTTTGGTTTTATTTGCTCAAGGTATAGACTTATCAAATTTGAAATCAGGAAATGATTTTGCAGACAAGTTTATAAGCATGTACACTCAAACATTAGGCAATTGGACCAAACCCATTATAGCCATTGCGGCGTTTGCAACAATGTTTTCAACCACCATTACGGTTTTAGACGGCGCGCCAAGAGTGTTTAGCGAATTAGGAACTACATTGTTTAACCAAGCTAATCATAAAAACCGCATTTATCAATACGCCGTGCTCATTATTAGTTTTGGTGGACTGGCTCTCATTTGGCTTTACGCCGGCAAAGACACCATGGGCAAATTGATTCAAATTGCAACCATTACATCGTTTTTAACGGCTCCACTTATTTCGGCCTTAAACTATAAACTCATTTTTTCTAAACACACACCTGCCTATGCCAAACCCCGTTT
>JAGQWA010000559.1 GCA_020437725.1 Bacteroidota bacterium
TATGATGCCAATTTCCCCCAATTCATTTCAATTTTTAAAGGTTGTTTCTAGGCCTTTCGCTTTGTTGATCTGCTTAATTATTGCTCTTGTTGGCATGTTTAGTTGTGGCAGCGATCAAAAAAGTGCAGCAAATAAACTAAGTGCTGGTTTAGAAGTTGATGGTTCAGAAATTTATTTACCCGTTACAATTTCTTACAGTCAGATTGAAGATTATCTGAACCAAGAGTTTAAAGATGGCATTGTGGCCGACTCGACTTATGATGACGATAAAATGGCCATGTACCTTTCTACTTATGATAAAGTAGGAGTATTTCAAGTACCAGGTAAAAATTTACTCAGCATAAAACTGCCAACTCTTGCCCTTATAAAAAGAAAAATTGGCACAAAAAGAAATGGCCAGCCAAAAACCATAGACATTGATATTAAAGCCAATGTTTGGATTGAAACACCAATTGAGATTGATGACAATTGGAATTTTAAAACCCAATGCAGCTTTACCAAACTTGAATGGGCAGAAAAACCTGAAGCCAAATTTGGCCCTCTAAGTGTTGGCATAGAAAAACAAGTAGAAAAAATGCTGCAAGGCAAGAAAGCATCTCTTCCACAAGAAATTGATCATTCTATTGCCGAAGCGGTTGATTTGGCTGCCCAGATGAACCAAATTTGGAAAAAAATGCAACGACCTATGTTAGTAGATCAGCAACTACATCCATTGTGGGTATATGTTGCTCCTGGCTCATTAAATACCAGTCAAATAACAATGGGGCGAAATGGTGTTTCGTTCATTGCAGGTGCATCTTTTAAGCTTAATGCAGCTCACAAAAACACGCTAGTTACTAACCAATTAAGCTCCCTTCCAACACACAAACAGCTTAAAAATTCAAGCAACTCTTATAAACTTAATTTACTTTATGAATTAGGCTTTAACGATATGTCTATTATGCTTAACAAAGTACTAAAAGACCAAAAGTTTACGGTAGCAAAACAGCAATTTAGTTTAGGCGATGCCAAGGTTAAGCTCAACAATAACTTGCTAGAAATACATTTAAAGGCATATGGCGACATTTCTGGAGAATTGGTTATGACGGGAATTCCATCATTAGATAAAGAAGAGCAAACCATCTATGTAAAAGATACTGATTTTACTGTTGAAAATAGTGAAGCTTATGTGCAATTGGCCGATTGGCTCATGCACGGCGAAATAAAAAACACCATTGCCAAAGAGGCTGTTTTTAGTCTCAAACCTTTTAATACCATTGATGGCAAAAAAATTAGCGAGCTTTTAGCAGAAACTGACGGCCCATTTAAAATTGAAGCAAAAGCATCGAATATTGACTTTAAAGCCAAAGAACTTGCGCTTACAGCAACTGGAATTGAAGTAATTGTTTCGGCAAATGGAACATTAGAATTGGCTTTATAATAAAAAACCCAGCACATGCTGGGTTTTGTTTTAAGAGGCATCGACCAGATTCGAACTGGTGTAAACGGTTTTGCAGACCGCTGCCTAGCCACTCGGCCACGATGCCCTTTTTGAGCGCAGCAAATGTATATTATTGATTAGACTTTGCTTAACAAGATGCTAAATAAGTTCAATTAACTGGTACCCTACTCCATGTACGTTGTTGAGTCTCAGCCTGTCATCGGTTTTTAAAATCTTTCTAATTTTAGTAATGTAAACATCCATGCTTCGTCCATTAAAGTAATCATCGTCTCCCCAAATTTTAATTAAGGCGTCTTTTCTAGGCATAGTACCGTTCTTATGCTGAATTAGCATTTCTAAAAGCGAAGCTTCTTTATCGGTTAAACTCTTTTCAGATTCGCCATCAGTTATGGTTTTTAAAAGACGGTTGAATTTGAATTTTCCGATGGTGTATTCCTTTAGGTCAAGTGGTTGGCCAACAGCTGGAGATTTTACGCGCTTTAAGAGGTTTTCCATTCTTAATTGGAGTTCTTCCATGCTAAATGGTTTGGTCATATAGTCATCAGCTCCAATTTTTAAGCCGTGCAGTTTATCTT
>JAGQWA010000560.1 GCA_020437725.1 Bacteroidota bacterium
TGGAATAACTAATGTGAATGGTATTATTGATTGGGTTAATGAAAATGAATCGGCAGATAATGAAACAGAAGTAAACCTAGAACTTTCTGGAATGCGTAAAACCTTAACTGGTACAGAAGTTTCATCTGTTTGGAGTTCAAAAGGTAAGGTTATTAAATCGGCTTCGTTTACTTACTTTATAAAAGACGGTAAAAATTACCAGATTAGAGAAATTGACTCTATGGGTGTTAAATGGACAGACACAGTAGAATACAGGTTAAGCGATTTGCAAAAAAAGACCCAAATGGAGCGTGAAACTGTTGCTCAAGTGGCAGAACAGATTGGAATAAAGTCTAGTAAACTGGGTTGGATAAATTGCGATAGATTCAATTCGGATCCTGGTCCAAAAACAACCATTTATGCTGAAGTGGAAGATGGCAAAAGCCCCAATGTTACTTTGGCTTTTACCAGAATAAATAGCCTTATGATGGGCCACTACATTAACGAAAACACGGTGGTATTTAGTGGCATACCCGTTGGAACAAAAGTTACGCTTATTGGTGTTGAAGCTGACCCTAAATCTAAAGAAGTAGAAATTGGTAAGCTCACCTTAAAACCCAAGAGAACAAACGAACCATTTGTATTGAAACTATCGCCTATTGAAGAAGAAAAAATAGACCAACAATTGGCTGGTATGTAGCAAAATTGGTTGTCTGATATTGAAAAGGCTTCGCTAAATGCGGAGCCTTTATTAATTCCATAAGAAGAGAGTGACTTCAATCACTCGACTAATCAGTTCAATAAGTAACCAATCTTCCCGCGTTTTAATAAACCCCTTTCTACTTTTGTGGCATGAGTGAATCGAAGTACGCCCAAAGGGGTGTTTCAGCGGGCAAAGAAGACGTTCATAAGGCCATTAAAAATCTTGATAAGGGCCTATATCCCAACGCCTTTTGTAAGATTTTACCTGATTTAGCAGCTGGCGATGCCAACTACGTAAACATTATGCATGCCGACACAGCTGGCACCAAAACATCATTGGCGTATCTGTATTGGAAAGAAACCGGTGATGTGAGCGTTTGGGAAGGCATAGTGCAAGATGCAATGGTGATGAACCTTGACGACATGGCTTGCGCTGGAATGACAAACGATTTCATTCTTTCGTCAACCATAGGTAGAAACAAAAACTTGGTTGATGGTTCGGTAGTGGTTGCATTAATTGGCGCACAGAAAAAGCTTGCCGATAAAATGGCTGAGTTTGGTGTAAATCTTCACCTTGCCGGCGGCGAAACCGCCGATGTTGGCGATATTGTGAGAACTGCTGATGTGGGTTTTACAGCCTTTGGTCGTTTGCCTAAGGCAGATGTAATTGACATCAATATAAAAGAAGGAGATGTTATTGTTGGCTTAGCTTCTTATGGCCAAGCGAGTTATGAAGATGAATACAATAGCGGTATTGGCAGCAACGGATTAACCTTTGCCCGCCACGAAGTACTTCTAAAAGCTTATGCCGATAAATACCCAGATTCTTTCGATCCTAATTTGAATGAAAATGTGGTTTACACGGGCAAGTCATTTTTAACAGATTCGTTTGAAGACGCGCCTTTGAATATTGGCAAGATGTTATTGTCGCCAACCCGAACTTTTGTTCCAGTTCTAAAAGCGGTTATTGAAAAACACAGAAGCCAGATTAACGGCATTATTCACAACACGGGCGGTGGCCTTGCCAAAGTATTACACTTTGCGGGTGATGTTTCTATTCAGAAAAATAAGCCTTTGCCAATTCCGCCAGTTTTTAGAATGATTCAACAGCAAACCGGTGCTCCATGGCAAGAAATGTTTCAGGTATTTAACATGGGTCAGCGCATAGAATTCTATGTGCCAGCAGAAATAGCAGACTCGATTATTGAGATTTCAAAGTCATTCAACATTCACGCACAAGTAATGGGGCATGTTCAAAAAGGCCCTAAAGAAGTGGTTGTGAGGCATGGGGATTTGGAGTATGTCTATAAGTAGTGTGTTAGTGAGGTG
>JAGQWA010000561.1 GCA_020437725.1 Bacteroidota bacterium
CAATAAGAGTGTCTTTAACTACAAGACCTTTGTCGACATTGATATAAAAATTGCCGGAAGGATCAACTTCAATATCATCGACAAATCCTAAGGTAGTCGACCCTTATAAACCCCGTAAATGTTGATAACAACATGATAAACAGTAGCGATAAAGCGTGTCTGTTTCGGCAATGTGTGTAATTTTATGCAAGAAAATGAGTGTTATACAATAAAATCTTGCAAATATGAAAGGAAAAAAAGAGCCAGTACTACAAGGAGACCTATTCAAAATTCGGTTATCGTCTATCCTAAATCTGCAGCATGAATTGTGTCTTTTGGCTGATGAAATTAACTGGGAATGGATAGACAAAGAACTAAACGAATATTATTCTCATACCGGACGGCCAAGTGTGCCCACACGAACAATGGTTGGCGTTTTATTGCTCAAACAAATGCACAAAGAGAGTGATGAAACCGTAATACTTCGCTGGGTTGAAAATCCCTATTGGCAGTATTTTACGGGAGAAACGTTCTTTCAGTATAAGCCGCCATTTAACCCTACCGACTTTGTGCATTTTAGAAAACGTGTTGGCGAAAAAGGGATGGAGAAGATATTGAGTCTTTCTGTAAGACTTCACTGCGGTAGCGAAGTTGAAGAAGAAGTTTTAGTGGACACAACGGTTCAGGAGAAAAACATCGCATGGCCAACCGATGAACGATTGGCTTTGAAGATAATGAAATACTGTTGGGCATACGCAGAAGCAGAATCCGTTGAGTTGAGGCAATCCTACCGGCGGGTGGTGAAAAATATTCGCCTGCAAACCCACAATGCAAACCATCCTAAAAGAAAGAAGTCTGCCTATAAAGCAAGAAAAAAAATAAAGCTATTAGCCGGTCGTCTTGTGCGTGACCTGAAGCGAAAGTTGTCTCCTGAAGGACTGGCTGCGTATGGTGAAAGTTTGGAACTTTTTGAAGCTATTCTAGCACAAAAGCCACAAGACAAAGACAAGCGATACAGCCTTCATGAGCCGGATGTGTGGTGCATAGCCAAGGGTAAAGCCCACAAAAAGTTTGAGTTTGGGTGCAAAGTATCGGTGACCCGAACATCAAAAACAGGAGTGATAGTAGGAATGAAAAACTTTAAGGGAAATCCATATGATGGGGATACCCTCGCGCCTAGTTTGGCACAGACAGAACGAATAAGAAAAGATGCTAACGGAACACGACCCGCAATAGCAATAGCAGACAGGGGGTACAGAGGGAGAAAAAATATCGGCGGAACAGCGATAATGACACCCGGGAAATCTCAAAAAACAATGAATAACTATCAAAAAGGACGACAAAGAGCACGGTTTAGAAATAGAGCTGGAATAGAGCCAGTGATAGGCCATTTGAAATATGACTTTAAAATGTTACGCAACTATTTATCAAGGAGTTTGGGAGATGCAATAAACTGTCTGTTGGCAGGTGCAGCATTTAATATGAAGAAGCGGTTAAATCAACTGAGAACCGCTTTTTTTGGCCTTATTCACATGTTTTTGTCTGCTATGAGAGCGAATATTAGGCAGGAATCCCTCATTTTTTATGTCACCAAGAACTATAAACCCATATTCGTAACCATCAACCATTCAAATTCTCATTACAAAATTCTATAGGATGAATGAAAAGTTGGTTTATAAGGGTCGACTAGCATAATATAGACATATTGGGCACAAGAGGGGCACCGCAAGGTTGACCCCTCTTGTGCTTCTTTTTATCTCATTTCTCACTGTCAATTACATCTAAAGGTCTCCTCTGCCGCAAAAAAAGTCATAGAACGCTCGGCAGCCTTTTGCAAATCAGCCATCATGGCTGAGGCTGTGGGTCGTCCGCCGGCACCCTCGCCTTGCAGCACTATGTCTCCTGAGTACCTACCCGAAATAACGATGGCATTCATCACCCCATCTGTATTGAACAGCGGATCGCCCGGAAAAACGACTTCGGGTTTTACCTCGGCAATTACTGCGCTACCCCTGCTTTCAATAGA
>JAGQWA010000562.1 GCA_020437725.1 Bacteroidota bacterium
CGCACCTGGTTGAAATTGCTACAGAATAATTGATTTACATCTCTCTCATGAAGGCTGGGATACCGAACCTTTGCTCAATTGGACGGGTAAGGTTTAGTATCCCGGCCTTCCAAATCTTGCGATTAATAAACGAATAAGGGTGATACCGTGCCTGACAAGGCTTCTCCCCACATCCCACAAACAAAGGCTTCTGCATTTTAATTGATTTTCGGGCTTCAATAATTTTAAAATCATCAAGCAAACCACCAGAGCGCTCGCAAGCTTGAGCTCTAATTCCGGCTCCACCGGGTTTTAAATCATCAACCGTAATTTCAGGAATGAGTTTTTGTAAGGCTTTGGCAAATGCCTTCTTAGAATATGATCGATATACTTCACCCAGTCCGGTTTTCCAGTATTTCATGGCCACCTTTACAAAACCTGGGTAGGTAAGTGTTTCTGCCAATTCGCCCCAATTAATAATAGATTTGGTATAGCCTTCTCTGGCATAGGCCAAAACAGCATTTGGCCCTGCTTCAACACCACCTTCAATCATTCTGGTAAAGTGTACACCCAAAAAAGGAAAATTGGGATCAGGAACAGGATAAATTAAGTGTTTAACCAAACCAGCTTTCTCTGGTTTCAACTCGTAGTATTCTCCGCGAAAAGGTATAATCTTGGCATCAACACGAGTACTCATTTTGGTAACCTTGTCAGAATACAATCCAGCACAGTTAACCAATAACTTGGCAGTATAAGTCTGGTTATCAGTATGAATAATCTCCTGCCCTTTATCGCAATCAATTTTCTTCACTTTTTGATTTAGGTGAATTTCACCACCCATTTCAGAAATTTTCTCTGCCAGCTTTAAACAAACCTTGGTATAGTTAATGATACCAGTTTGTGGAACCCTAATACCAGCCAAACCCGTACAGTGCGGTTCAATTTCTTTAATCTCTTCGGGCGATAGCATTTTCAAGTTGTCTAACCCATTTTGCTGCCCACGTTCAAAAAGACCTTTAAGAATGGGTAGCTCCTTTTGTTCGGTAGCCACTACCACTTTACCGCATAAATCGTATTCAATGCTGTTTTCATTGCAAAAGTTAAGTAGCATGTGGTATCCGCCAATGCAGTTGGTAGCTTTTAAACTTCCTGGTTTATAATACAACCCTGAATGTATTACTCCACTATTATTTCCGGTTTGGTGCTTGGCCAATTGGCCTTCTTTTTCAAGAACCGCCAAACGAGTTCCAGGCCGCGCCATTAAAGTTTGGTATGCCGTTGCAAGCCCTACTATTCCGCCTCCTACTACTACAATATCGTAGTTCATTCACAATAATTTAAAACGGCGCAAATGTATATTGAATCATTCTTTGTGCAAGTTGGTTATGGCTTCAATACTTTTATAAAATGAAGAAAACTCTATTGGCCTTTGGCATTCTTTTTACATTGGCTTTTTCGGCAGCAAAAGGATTATACAACACCAATAAAAAAGGAGTGCTTATTGGTGGTTGGGACGTGGTAAGTTATTTCAACAATAAACCCGTTGAAGGAATTAGCAGCTTTAAAACCACACATTTTGGCACTATTCTGTATTTCGCGAACGAAGAGAATCTCACCAAATTCAAAAACAACCCGGCCAAGTATTTTCCGCAATATGGTGGTTGGTGCGCCTACGCTATGGGTACTGATGGCAGCAAAGTAGAAATTGACCCTGAGACCTATGAGATTAGGAACGGAAAATTGTATTTATTCTATAACAAACTACTTACCAATACTTTAGAACTTTGGTTAAAGGAAGGACCTGAAAAACTGGCCAAAAATGGCGATGATTACTGGCAAAAACTAAGCGACCACAAATAGCCTTACTTATGTTGAAGAAACACTCGGCTAACAGAAACTTAACACAATTATTACTTCTACTTTTGCACCTTAAGAAACAAGTATGAGCGACCCCATTAAGCACGAATGCGGCATAGCCCTAATTAGATTGCTTAAACCTCTCGACTTCTACATTAGAAAGTATG
>JAGQWA010000563.1 GCA_020437725.1 Bacteroidota bacterium
TGTATGAACAGACTTCGCTAAATTCTTCGCCAGGGTTGGCAAACTTATTATGCAAACTTGCTCCTGTTGAACTGTGCACTTTAATGGTTCCATTAAAGCTAAAACCGCCAAGCGTGGTATTAAATAACATTCCGTTTATGATTACCCAGTTTCCGTTTTTATGTTCTTGCCTTCCTTCAATTCTATAACCCAATGCGGTTTTGGTAATGGTGGCATTGCCAGAGTTGGTAAAGGCATCAATAAACGTGGCCTTAAAATTATGCGTGCCAACATATCTGGTGTCTAAATTAGTGCTTGAAGCATTGCTGGATTGTTCCTTTGATTTAGGAAAAACCAAGCTGTTGTAAATGCTATTTCCAGTTGGGTCAGTTTCTCTAACATCGTTGTTACCATTGCCTGTAATAGGCTTAAGCACTAACCCGCCAATGGTGCTCGATTTCTTTTTGTCGCTACCGTTTTTAAAACCTTCTGCTATAGCCAAAAGTCTATCGCTGCGTTTAGGGTGAGTTTCAGAGCCTTGCTCAGAAACCAAACTCATTATTGCAGATTGCGCATCTTGAAGTGTAGCGCCCATTCTTGCCAAAACAAAGCCTGCAAACTTGTCGGCTTCTAATTCAATAGGGGGGCGGCTGCCATCTTGTGTTAGTGTATGGCCTTGCAAATGGTGCCCAATTTCGTGCGCCATAATGCTAATTGATGCCCATGAGTTATTTGAAATTTCATCAGCCAGTTTCATAAACTCATTATTGTAAAGTATGTATCGCTTTTCTTCAAAAACAATGGCGGCGGCATTGTCAACTTCGTCGCTCGGCATAATTTCAAAGTTGCGCGCCAGCCCTACTTGGTTCAATATTGAATCAACTACTTTAATGGCATCTGAACTAGAAGCGAATTCATGCTTTTTCTCTTTAGCCACCGATTTTAATGTGGTGCTAGAGCTAAGTAAACCATAGTAATTACAGGTGAATTCAGATTTTTCTTCTTCGCAACCAAATAGCGCGCAAACCCCTATCAATGCCAATAAACCAACAAAATGTTTCATTCCTAAACTTTTATCCCGCTATCAAAAATAAAGAAGGATTGAGATTGCCAGCTTTCAATTTTGAGGTTCAGTTACGATAAGAATGATGACTAATTCAGAGAATTGCCAAAATCATGACTGCTCGTTAAGGCCTAATACCTTCATCAGGTTTCAGTCGGGATGCTCTATCCAGCTGAATAAATTCTGGATCAATATTTATTTTAACATGCTTGCAATGGACTAGATTAAACAAAAAAAGGAGCTACAATTTCTTGTAACTCCTTCATTTTCAAAGTGATCCAGTTAGGATTCGAACCTAAGACCTACTGCTTAGAAGGCAGTATTTTTTATTTTTCTTTGTTATTGTGTGTTTTTCAATTCATAGCAAAAAAAGCCTTTTAAATTCATTTAAACCCAATTTTTATCTCATTTATTATTTAGTAGCTTATTGTTTATTATCAAAAGTTACTGTTCGTTTTACTGTTCGTTTACTGTTCGTTTTGTATTTTTGGTAAAGCAAAGAAAAAGACATGAGCAAAGACACAACCACTCCCCAAGCAACTGTTAAAATTGCACTTGACCCGAGAGCCAAAAAAGATGACCCAAACAAAGAAATTTTAGTTTGCCTTAAAGTGTTTTATCAGGGTAAATGGCGAGCTTATGGTATTGACCAATATTTAACACCAAATGATTTTGAGCTTTATTTAAAGGATAGCAAAAAAACGTCAATTAGAGAGTTTAAAAGAATTGCAGAAAAGAGCCTTGAGAATGCAAACGACAAAATTGAAAAATTAGGCGATGACTTCACATTTGCCCGATTTAAAGAAGCCTTAAAAGGCAATGAAGCCAAAGCCAAAGCAACAAATCTTTACGACTACTTTGAAAAGGTAATAGACGAAAAGAAAGCCAACACCACAACCACTACATACAAGGTTTATGAGAACACCCTCAGCAACCTAAAAATGTTTCGCA
>JAGQWA010000564.1 GCA_020437725.1 Bacteroidota bacterium
ACCATTGACTAGGAGAAACAGCGGGCCCAGTGCCCGCTGTTTTTGACTACGAGATTTCAAAGGAACACCGATATGAGTAGAGAGCAGGAACTGCATACCAAGATGCACAACCTTAAGCGCGGGCAGATTGGGCCAATGGAGGAGGTGCGGGCGTACTGCAAGCGTCATGGCCGTGATCCGGCATCGTTCTGGAGTCATATCCCACAGCCGGTGCTTGAGGACCTCGACAAGGCCCAGCTGGCAATCATCAAAGGAGAGGCAGTTGAAGATGCCTTAATGAAAGAGGAGGGCAGCCTTCTCAATCCGGCCTACCAGCTGAGAGTCGCTGAGGCCATCTTGTCACCGAGATTCAAACTGGCAGCCCACCAGCACCAGTTCTTCCCACTGAAGATTATCTTTAACAGCCATAAGGTGCTAACCGACGAAGACAAGGTGCATTTACAACAGTACATTACCCGTATTTATGGCAGTTTAACCACGTTCAACATTTTGTTTAAGAACAAAGACGACCATTTTAAAGGAGAAGGCGGCAAATAACCTACTGCCTTGTAAATACAATTATTTTGTCTTTGGTTTTTAAACTAAATGTTCCGTCAGTAAAGGTGTACAGCTTGTAAGAGTCATCTTTATAATACTCTTCTAAAAGGTTTTTGATATTCATTACAGGATACTTTTTCACCAATAATGTTCCACGAATTATACTCGACTTTGCTGGGCTTATTATGTAGTTTAAGTCTGGAACTTTAATAGGTAAAGAGAAATTCAACCACATCCTCAGCTACTTGTGTAGTATCGTTTGTTTTTAGATCTATAGTGCTTGTTAACACCCAATCTCCATTTACCTGAGTAGTTAGTGAATAATCAATTGCTTGTTCTGTTGATTCTTGACCAAAAACATGGCCTTGTACTAGAACAATTATGAAAATGGATAAAATTACTTGTTTCATAATGCTAACTATTGCTTGGTTAAAATTTTAATTCTGGTTTTTCCCTTTAATGCAATTCGGTTGGCGTCTAACTGATAAACTTTATAACCGAGTGATGCATAATGCCTTTCCAAAATATTAATTATAGTAAGAACAGCATTGGTTGTTATAGGCGTAACCTGTCTAATAGTACCGTCAGTTCCACTGTAGATGGCTTCAACCGTTTTCTCCCCTACACTAAATGAAAATGTTTCAATTTCATTTTTTCGGATTGTGGTATCGCCAGTTTTAATTATAACCGTGCGGGTTTGCTTCCAGGTTCCGTTTAACTGAGTGGTTAATGTGTAATCTATTGACGCAGAATCTGTTGATTGCGCAATTGACAATTGAGTGATACCTATTAATGCGGCAAGGATAAATAATGACTTCATAACTCTTGTTTGCCTCTTAATGAGTTTAGATTTGAAAGGTAACCCAAAAGTCGTCAGGTGCTAATCAAAGCAATCACTTAGAAGCTTGTAATGTGCTGAATCAGGAAGATTAATTACCAATTGTTTTACACCTTTCTTGAGTAGAGAATCTAAAAATGCAATCATTCTTGATTTGCCTAAAACCATAAAAGGCACTTCGGAGAAATTACTTAGAGGTTGTGTCCAATAACCATTGGTTTCAATATGTTTTGAGAATGCTGAAACCAACTCTTTTTTCCAAGTAGAATCAGTATTATGAGCAGCTAGCTTTAAGGTCTTCTCTCCTATTTTATTGGGTGGGAATAATAGTTTGGCAGTCTCAACGGCCATTTCATGAGTTTCTGCGGTAACTATTCCAAATGCAAAAGATTTACCAGCCAAATCATCTGGCAATTCATTAGGGTTTGGCAGCATGTCTAGATGAATTCCTTTATGCTCTATTGCAAGTTCAGAAACGGATTCGCTCCTTCCAGAGAAAAATGAAATGAGTTTATGGTCGCTCTCAATTCTCCGCAACACGGTGTTTTCTAGTTGGTAATATTCTCCAGAAAACGAAAACGGTTTGCCTTTTAAATACAGTTCTACAATTTGAACATA
>JAGQWA010000565.1 GCA_020437725.1 Bacteroidota bacterium
ATGAAATTGCGATAAGCAACACAGTAAGGGCACTCATAAAAGAAGATAGTGAGACTAATATAGTAGATCCACCACAGCTAAATGGAACTGAAAAGCCAAGCAGAGGAAGGTCAAGGTTCGGATCATTTATAGAACAGGTCACTTCACCATTTAGAAACACAACGACAAACACATCAGAAGCAATTAACAATAGAGCAACTGAAATAATAACAGAACATTTTCAAAATTAGTCTCGGAATACAGCACCAATTACAAACATTAGTCAAAATCAGAATAAGCTGTTCGAAAGTCAAATAAATCAAAATAACCAGAGCACAAACAGGACAACGGGAACATCAGCAAATAACTATACACAAACACAAGAACCATAAATTAATCCGACTTGCCTATTTTATAAAACACCACAACCACTACCGAATCACCAAATGCAAAATTCTCAAACAACCAACAATGGGGTTGACTCAGTTCCAATAGTATCGTCAGGAGTTAATTATAAATTTACAGGAATAAGTAATAATACTAATCAATCATCAATGCAGCAACCAATTTTTCAAACATACAACGCACAGGCAAATATAAATGGGACACAACCCACAAACCCAATTGTGATACAAATTCCAGATCAGAGCGGTATTATCAATACATTAACCGAAAATTTTGCTCGAATAATGACCAGGAATACTCCTCAATTAAAATTAGATACGTTAAGGACAAGAGAACAGGGACTTAACAAATGGTTTAAAAGATTTGAAATCAGTACATCAAATTGGTCAGATGAAGAGCTAAAATTGTACCTATTTACTTTGACGGAACCGTACTTAAAAAATATGATTTAATGAACAACTATGAACGTGAAAGTTTTATAATGATTAAAAAATATTTACTTAAGGCGTTTAGAAGTGACGAGACAACAAGTTCACTTCAATCTAAATTTTATAGTGCATACCAAAGACCATAAGAAGATATAGACATCTTCGCTCATCGCATTCAAGACATGGTAGACGAAGCACCAGATGAACTTGTGACAGCATTTGAGATGGCCAAAGCCGGCATTCTTAGATATCAATGTACACCAGAAGTTCGAACATCATTAGCATCCACAAGCGAAACATCATTCTCAGGAATTTGGCGTATTGCAAAAGAGATCGAAACCAGCATTAAAAGTGTGAAAACATCAACATTGGCGGCTGTAAACGAGAAATCAGAACTTAACGCTATTTCAAACCAAAATAAAACTTTTGAAAGGGGATACACGAATAGATATCCACAGAATAAAGCACAAATCAAGAATTATCAACAGAATCAGCATACAAACAATCATAACCAAAAGTATAGTTATCAACATAGTCAACAACAAAGAGGACATAACCAACAACAACTTAATAAAAACCAGCAGTATAAACAACAACAAATTTGTTCTCATTGCGGTTACATCGGACACTTGGAAAAAGATTGCTATTGGAAGCAAAGGCGTTGTTTCAAATGTGGAGCAATCGATCATTTTGTCCGAGATTGTCCTTTAAACTAGAGATCGCGGATCAAAAGGAGGTTGATCCAAGCGAAGAAAATAATAATAAACCTCCAAACATATATCAGAAAACAATAAAGCGTCGTAAGAGAATCCGAAGAAGAGATTATCCAATCGAAGCTTTATCAAATTTAGAATCTCAATCTTCTAAATTCGCCACATCAAGTGATATAATTATAAATGGTGAACCAAAAAGATGCCTGATGGATTCGGGCGCCCAGACATCATTTGTCAATTTTAATTATATAAAACAACTTAAAATAAGACCCGATAAAATAGAGAAGAAAAGAAAATGGGTGACGGCCAATGGTTCTCCTTTAGAGGTAGCCGGCCAAACAGTACTCAATTTACAAATTGGTAGAAAAATTATTAAAAGCAAATTTGTTATTGCGAAAGACATAAATTACGATGTAATTATCGGTGTTGATATATTGAAACCAAACAAATTTATAATAGATTACA
>JAGQWA010000566.1 GCA_020437725.1 Bacteroidota bacterium
AGTTTTAATGGGCGAACCTGATGTGCTTAAAACCATTCAATTAATGCCCGGTGTTAAAAATGCCGGCGAAGGCGGTTCAGGGTTTTTAGTTCGTGGCGGAACCATTGATCAAAACCTAATTCTGCTTGATGAAGCTACTGTTTACAACCCATCTCACCTTTTGGGCTTTTTCTCTGTTTTTAATTCTGACGCTTTGAAAAATGTGACCTTATACAAAGGAGGAATGCCAGCTGAGTATGGTGGTAGAGCTTCATCGGTTATGGATATTAGAATGAAAGATGGAAACAATAAGAAGTTTGGGGTTTCAGGTGGAATTGGAGCCATTTCGTCAAAACTCACTTTAGAAGGTCCAATTGTTAAAGACAAAGGCTCTTTTATAGTTTCTGGAAGAAGAACGTACGCCGATTTGTTTTTAAAACTTTCGCCCGACGAAAACCTGCAAAACACCAAGCTTTATTTCTATGATTTTAATGCCAAGGCCAATTATGCGCTTGGCAAGAAAGACAGGCTATATCTCTCCTTTTACACAGGCAGAGACAATTTTGGGTTTAGCGATGTTTTTAGTTTTAACTGGGGCAACCAAACTGGCACATTAAGATGGAACCATTTATTCTCTGACAAACTATTTTCTAACACCACACTCATTTATAGCAATTACGATTATGAATTTGGTATTGGAAGCGGCGAAAATGAATTTGCTCTAGGTTCAAACATTGAAGATTTCAACTTTAAACAAGATTTTAACTGGTTTGCTCATAACAACCACAATGTAAAATTTGGAGTGAATTTAATGCACCACGAAATCCTTCCAGGTGAAATTAGAGTTGGTGAAGACAACGATTTTGAGCCATTTCAGGTTGACAAGAAATACTCCTTAGAAGGTGCCGCTTACATCCAAAACGAACATAAAGTTAGTAGCAGACTCACGATGAAATACGGTTTACGATATTCATATTTCAACTATTTAGGCGACGGTACAGCATACGAATTCAACGACAAAGGCGAAATAACTAAGCAAACTGAATATGACAGATGGGAAAGTATTCAGGCCTATGGTGGCCTTGAACCCCGGCTTTCTGCTAATTACATGATTACCGCCAACAGCTCATTTAAGCTGGGCTACAACCGTGCTTACCAATACATTCATCTGCTTTCTAATTCAACGGCGGGTAATCCAACCGATGTTTGGACACCAAGCACCAATAACATAAAGCCGCAACTAGCCGATCAAATAAGTTTGGGCTATTTCCGCAACTTTAACAACAATGCCATTAAATCGTCAATTGAAGTGTATTACAAAGACATGCAAAACCTAATTGAATACAGAACTGGCGCCAGTTTGTTACTTAATAATTCAGTAGAATCTGAACTCATTTTTGGCAAAGGAATGGCATACGGTACTGAGCTAATGGTAGAGAAAACCAAAGGAAAACTAACCGGATGGATGAGTTATACCTTGAGCAGAACGTTAAGATCTTTTGACGACATTGATAACGGAAATCTATTCCCAGCTCGTCAAGATAGAATACATGATGTTTCTTTAGTGGCCATGTATGCACCAAACAGCAAATGGCAATTTTCAGCCGCGTTTGTTTATTACACAGGCGATGCGGTAACCTTCCCTGTAGGAAAGTACGAAGTTGATGGAATTACAGTTCCTTATTACACAGAACGAAATGGTTACAGAATGCCAGAATATCACCGATTAGATTTAGGAGCAACATGGTATAGAAAACGCACCGAAAAAGTTGAAACAAGTTGGAATTTTTCAGTTTATAACGCCTACGGACGCGAAAATGCATACACTATTACTTTCCAAGAAAATGATGATACCGGCGAAACTGAAGCGGTAAAACTTGCATTGTTCAAATACATTCCTTCAATCACCTATAACTTTAAATTTTAAGCCATGAAGCTTTTTAAAATACTTCCACTATTCATATCAGTATTTTTTGTTAGTTGCGAAGAAGTAATTGACATTTCGGTTC
>JAGQWA010000567.1 GCA_020437725.1 Bacteroidota bacterium
GATCTGGGTGATTGATGGCAGATGGTTGCAATAAGCTAACGCCAATCTTTTGCTCTTGTAATATTTGGCTAGCTTTGATGGCCTCAGGAACCATTGAGCCTACAGCTAAGATACAAACTTTTTTAGAGTGCAAGTCCGCCGTGTCCATAAGAACCTGTGATTTATGTAGTTGGTAAGATACATTTTCTTTGTAAGAAGCAGGGAAGTTTTCTCTACCTAAGAAAAATATATAAGTCTTAGGTGTTTTACCATTTTTTCTGTCTGCTGCAAACTCATCAAGAGCTTGTGATACTAATGCTTCCGCCTCTGAACTACATGACAATGTAAATACATAAACATTAGGAATAGAAGATTGCATAGAGATGTAGGACAAAGCTTGGTGTGAAGCGCCATCCGCTGCATCTTGAAATCCAGTATGCGAGAAAAATGCGATGATCGGTGATTGTGATAAGTTAGCCATGGTGATTGGTAATGCACCCTTAGTAACTCCAAACTGTGCAAAAGTATCTACAACAGGGATATAACCAGTTTTTGAAAAGCCAGCTGCGACACTCACCATATTAGCTTCTGCAACCCCAACATCAAATGTAGACTCAGGAAATTTGGCTTGAAAGTCTTTAACACCAGTAGAGCCCTGTAAGTCAGAAGTAATCGATACAATCGGAAGCCCTGCTGCTTTTTTTGCAATAAGAGCTTTACTCACTCCACTTTGAATTTTTTCACCTGGCTGAGAAGCGGCAGGGGTTGTATTTTCAAGCTCAGTAATCCATGAATCAATTTCTGAGGGAAGTTCTTTGCCATTTAAAATTTCACTAACAAACCCGCGTAGTTCTGCCGCTGTCTTTAAAGGAAAACCATGGCCACCCGACGAAGACTCGGCTGTCTTTTTTGTGCCAATGCCCTTTGTTGTTCTTGCGTGGATCAAAACTGGTATTTTTGGATTTTTAGTAGAAAGCGAATGAGCTTCTTCGATGGCTTTTAAGCAAGCTTCTAAATCATTTCCATTTTCTAGTGATATAACATGCCAGCCTTGCTCTTTTAGAGAAGAAAAGTAGCCTTGCATAGAAAAAGAATCTTTATCAATTCTACCTGTGAGTTTTGTGTTGTTATCACTTAAAATACAAATAAACGGATTTAACTTTCCACGAGCGGCAAAACCCGGGATAGCAGAGAATGCTTCTTTGGCTTCGCCCTCCATCGATGCTCCATCTGATATAGCAAGAATTGTGGTTCGTTGATTTTCGGCAAGAGCATCAGCCATGGCAAGGCCTTGAGCTTGCGGAAAAGCTGAGCCAAGTGGACCATTAGAGAGCAGAACACCATCAGGAAACAAGTGCGATTCTCCATGGCCAGTCAGTTTACTTTTGATAGAGCGAAAATTCTTTAGGCTATTTAGGCTTAAATCAGCGTAATTATACATAGCTTTCAAAGCATAAAGACCATTCTCGCAGTGACCAGCGTCGTTTACGATATTAAATAATTCAAAAAATTCTTTTCCACTTTTTTGAGATTTAAAAAACGCAAAGGCGTGCGTGGCAGACATTAATTCGGCAAATGCAGCGGGTCCACCGTAGTGGCATGCGGCTCCACCAAGTACGGCATTCATGTCCATGCAGGCTACAATGGCGCGAATGTAATCTGGATCCGCTAAGTCTAAGGATTCGTTAGATTTAGTTTTTAATGAAATGGCATATTGAGGACTTTGAGTGGGAGTAGGTGCTAAAGAATTTTTAATGTTTAACGGAAGAACGCTTACCACCAAATACCTCTCATACGTTTATAGAAATAATAATCAAAACCAATGCAACGGCCAGCACCTAGCCACCCTAAAGTAATGTTCACTGCGATAAATGTTTTATATAGCAATGCCATGTGCGGAGGGCTGATCCAAATTAAAAACAAATTGAGTAAAATAGCTAATATGCTAGCTGGGCGCACCAGATAGCCGACTAATAAGCAAATGCCTAATCCAAACTCAAGAGAAGT
>JAGQWA010000568.1 GCA_020437725.1 Bacteroidota bacterium
AGAATCGATCAACTCACACAGCAAAATGCTAATGGACAACAATTTAAAGTACAACTCGATTAGTGCAAAGTTCAAATTACCGAAATTCAAACTCAATTTGAAGCTTTTAGAAATAACACTCAAAACCAAGCAAGTAATTGTAATTCTCAATTGTCTCAAATTAATGCTCAGTTTGAATAAGCCAGACAACAAATTCAATCTTTGCAAGGAGTCCAAAATCAATTTAACCAATGCCAACAAAATTACCAGTAGTGTCAACAATAAGTTCAAACTTTGCAAGCTACTATTCAATAGTCCTAGAATCAAAATGCCTAGTTTTAGGCTTTGACTGCAGATTATGAATTGTTGAACCAACAGTTCAATCAATGTAAAGCTGGTCAAGATTAACTTGTCTAGGAAAGCAATGCTTTGAAGCAATAAATCTAATCTTTGAATGCAAATCTTTAGGAAGCTCAAAAAGCTGCTGGAAACATTTAGAACCTACAAAATGAAATAAAAACTCTCAGAACTAACATTACTAATATTCAAATGAACTTTTAGAGTTGTCAATAGGCAGTTGATCAGTCAAACGCCGAAATGACTAGACTCAAAGGACTTCTTGCTTAGGCTGAAGGATACCAAGCCCAACTCAATCAATGTCAAGCTAGAATCACTGAATTTTAGACCAACATCACCAACGTTAACATCTCTCTTCAAACCTGCTAACAAAAAGTTCAATAAGTGTAGGCAGAAGCTCAATAATTGAATCAAGTCAGAATCGATTTAGAAGCATAAATCAAAAAAGGAGAAAACTTCGCTCAACAACTCCAAATGCAATTCGATTTGGACATCAAAAATTTCCAAGAAAAACTAGGCACCTGTGAAAATGTCTCAGTTGATTTGAGAGCCCAAGTTAATCAGTTCAAACAAAGAATTGATGGACTAAATATTCAACTTAAAGATTTCCAAGGACAATCAGCTTTAATTGAACAGTTAAGAGTAAATTTGAATGCAATCACTTAGGAAGCCGCTGAATGCAAAAAACGTGCATCAGTTTAGGTTAATCAAATGAACGAACAAAATCAAGAATGTCAAAAAGAGAAACAAGAAGTGACTTTAGAGTTGTACTTCTTGAGACAAGAAATGAGAACTATGACCATCCATGTTCAAAATAATTATCACCATAGATACGTTCGCAATCAAAACTCTGGAAAAAGAGCTAGAATGTTGCTCGACAGATGCAGAACAGATCTTGATTTCTTGGCACAATTTTACATAAGAACCGCTGACCAAGCTGTTTCTATTTTAAACAGAAGATTCGAATATGTTCTTGAAGATGAAGACGAAGATCAACAACCATCTCTTGATTATTTGTGGAATTCTTTGGGTGAACAAAACACTAGAAGAAACTAATGGAGCAACAATCAAACTTTCACCTGGAAAATGGAATAATCTCCTCAGATGGTGGCCCAAACTACTATGGGTCCCTGGAAAATAAACAAAACAAGCCAATGGAAATTGATGAAACCTGATGAGATTCAGCAATACAAAAACAGAGGATTTTAGGATCCTCACGCTGATTTTTAATAAATTTAATAGAGAATTTAATTTTTAGTTTACTTAATATTTTCTGAATTTTTTTCAAGTGTCCCGTTGTTGAAAGTGCCTTTTTTTACTGTCCCGTCAATTGTAGTCAGTTCTCCTATTCCATGAAACTTTCCGTCCAAAAACTGCCCTTTGTAATATCTTCCATCAGGGAACTTCATAGTGCCTTATCCAGTCATTTTGTTGCGTTGAAAATTTCCGTAATAAGTAAAAGCTCCTTTTTTTTCTAACTTTCCAATCCCGTTTTTTTGTCCTTGGATGAAAAAACCAGAAAATACATCTCCATTGGTAAATTTTTATGTTCCCTATCCATTTGGCAATCCTCTGGAATTTACTTGACCTTTATATTGTGAGCCATCTGGAAGAGTAAGAGCTCTG
>JAGQWA010000056.1 GCA_020437725.1 Bacteroidota bacterium
ATTGCCGCCTATGGCCGTTAAAATGGGATCGCTTCCATTAACAGCTTCAAAACTGGGTGTAATGGCTTTTTGCATTATACCCATGGTAAGTCCACCTGAAATTGTGCGGCCATCTGACTTTGGACCTAGTTGATATATATAGTTCACATTGGCATGTGCCCAAACATCATTCATAAATCCAATCCTATCACTTGAAACTACCAAACCAACACCCAATTTATTTTTTGTGTTTGGTAATTTTATAGGAGTATGAAGGGTTAAGGTTGTGGTAATTGGTGCAATTGAACCATCGCCACTGCTTGGGTCAAAACCCAACCACTGATTGCGATAAACAAGGTTTATGCAAATATTGTCTCCATTTTCCACACCAATAAAACCAGGATTATAAACCACCTGGTTAAACATATAGTGAGTGTATTTAGGGTCTTGTTGGGAATACGCACGCTGCCCGCATAGAGCAACCACAATAAATAGGAGTAAAATTCTCTTCATTGGTCAACGCATTTTTCAAAGTTGGGAGCCAAACATAGAACATTTTCCACGTTTAAACTCAAAATCTGTTAATTGTACTGTTTATTTTTTTGCATTTGCTTGCCTTAAATATAGTTCAAGTGCCATTTTCATAGATGGTGCCTGAACGGTGGGAGCCTCTATATCTAAACGCAAATTTGCTTGTTCAACAGCTTCTTTAGTTGATGACCCAAACGCGGCAATACGAGTATTATTTTGTTTGAAGTCAGGAAAATTTTCAAAAAGCGACTTTATGCCAGAAGGGCTAAAGAACGCAATTATATCGTAATTAACATCGGCCAAATCAGAAAGATCGCTGCAAACTGTTCTGTACATGATGGCGTCTTTATACGATATTTTATGCGCATCTAAAAAGTCAGGAATATCGCTATTGCTTACATCTGATCTTAAAAACAGGTATTTCTCTGATTTGTGTTTTAATAACACATCGTAAAACGATTTATCTTTCGTTTTAGGAAAGAATACCTTTCGCTTTCTATATGTAATAAATTTCTGAAGGTAAAGAGCTATAGCTTCAGACACACAAAAGTATTTCATGTCTTGAGCCACTTCTACCCTCATTTCTTCTGCCACTCTAAAAAAGTTTTCGATTGCCGTTCGGCTAGTAATAATAACTGCCGTATGCTCTGGAATACTCACTTTTTGGCGTCTAACTTCTTTGGCTGAAACAGATTCAACCTGAATGAATGGCCTAAAGTCTATTTTAACACCAAACTTATCGCTGAGATCATAATAAGGTGATCTTGCGTTGTTGGGTTCGGGTTGTGAGATTAAAATGCTATTTACTTTCAATGGGAGTAGCCTTTTTTTAGTTGAGATTAATAATTATTCTCCCAAAAAGGATATACGGTGAAATTTCAACCGCGCAAAGATAGAAAAAAATGAAAACGATACTTTTTCCGAATTGCATTGGTAGAATAAATAACAGCCTTATAAACCGAACCAGCATCCATAAACTGGTTATGATTGCCACAGAAGTGAGTGTAAACTGATAAACCTGATTACTTGCAAACCACTGAAAAATAAGAACAATATAGGCCAACATTCCCAGTAAAACAAAGAAAGACAACTGGTCGGCAGTTTGTAAGGTACTTATGCCTTTTGCTCTCAACATTAGCCTTGATAAAAAGCTATTAAACGTAAATAATAGTACCGTTAATAACATAACCATAACAATACTTGACACCGCATTTATGTTTTGATTGGAAGACTGTGCAGAAAAAAGCCATATACCTATTGTTAGCCAACTAAAGAGCAACATTATTATATAGACCCAAATAGTAGCACTAGAATAGCCTTGGTCAAACGATTCTTGTTTTTTTCGTGGATTGGCAATTGTATTAGATATAAACCATAATGCTTTTGGAAATACCAATTGGGCAAGTACCGGCAGTAACGCCAAACCAAGGGTAATGAAAAAATAGATAGATTTTGACGCATTGAAATCTACTCTCGAAACGGCTTCGCCGTTACCCATTATTTGTAGCAGCATTGGCATAATCTGCTTCAAAAGTAGCTTGCTACGCCAAAGTTTAAGATACCGTTTGTAATACTAAACCCATTTTGTGCGGGTATGGCGTAGTTTATTGAGAATATGCCATTGCCAATTCCAAAATTGTAGCCCACTCCATAGCCCAACGCATTTCCATTCAGAGCCAAAAGTTGATACTGAATATACTCAGTAAATAAATTGGCGTAAGATATTGAATTAACCAACCACCTAAAATCGGCAGTAAAAAGTTGAAAATGTTGAACAGGTAAGCTGTTTTGATTGTAGGCTCTAAAGTTTGAAAATCCACCTACCCAAATGGCTTGGCCTTGTACAAATGTTTGATCTACTACACCACGTGTTTGAATGGCCGGCACAAAAACCAATTTACCATAAATGGGCAAAACATAATTTAATGTAGCCCTGTACTTATAATTAATGTTTTGGATTTCTTCGCCTCTCAACGTGCCAGTTTTGTTTCCAATAGCAAGCGAAAAAACGGTCTTTAATCCTACTGTAGGGTTATATAATCTGTCTTGAAAATTAAAAAAACCACCCAGCCCATAGCCATTAACATTTATCTGTTCGCTCTCAGAGATTTGGGTATTATTGGTTGAAACCTGTTCATAATCATAATAAAGCCTTATTTTCTTTTGGCTACTGAATAAATATGAAGCACCAATGTTGCTTTTTAATGTAAAGAATGTTGAATCGAACCGATTAAGCTCAAAGCCTCCATCAATTTCATAAGGTTTACCAAATAAATACGGAAGACTTGCATCTAGGTTTATTGCCTGACTTTGTGGCCTAAAACGCTCAAAGTGGAAATTAAAAGCAATTCCATTGCCGGCCAAATTGCGCAGGTTAAGGTCAAATTCTCCGGTAATTAGTGGAGGATCAGCAGGATTTGTAGCTTGAGCAATAGCCACCAAACCATTGGCAGAAGAATTCTTTTTAACCGTTAAATCAAGAATTATGGCTGCTTCTCCTGTATATAGGTAAAGTACTTTTGGAGCAGCATTTACAACAACAAAACTCAAATTGCTCAGTTTTCGCGAAATGTCTAAAACCGATTTGTGTTTGTAAACATGCCCCTTTTCAACATCTAAATAGGCCGATAAAAACCTTAGGTTTAGGTTTACATCGCGAGCCAACGCTATTTGGCCATAAGCAAACTTCTTACTAAGATCTAACTGAACATGAGCCAGCAATGAATTACCAATTCTTTTTAAATGAGTTAGTTTAACTTCTGCAAACGGATAACCATTATTTACAGCATAGTCTATTAGCAAATTTCTATAATCTCGCCACTGATTAATTGAAAGCTTGGCTCCTTTCTTTAATTGATACCTAAGTGGCCAATCATTTGGAATATCTGCAGTATCTATTAAAAGCTCCCCGTACTTAGAACCTATGGTTATTTCAGCCCTGTAGTTGGTTGAATCAATTTGAATTAAGTTGTAAAACATTGCCAGGTGGCCATTTTCAATCCAATAACTCATTAATTCATTCAGTGCATTGGTTGGTTCTTTTCCTAAATTATCTAAACTTGGAAACTTGGCCTTTGCATTGAAAGAGTCAAGGTATTCTACCGTTAAAACATAATTTTGAGCCTTTCCGCTAAAGTGGCAAAACAACAAGATTGGCAGGCATATACATACACATACCTTTTTGCAAAAAAGCCTGCTCTTATTGCGATTTTCACTTTTCAACCAATCAGCGTTTAAAGGCAAATATGGTGGCTGTCATCTGCCAAGAAGTAAAATTAAGAAAGAACTTTCTTGAATTGCTACCAATTGAAACGGTATATTTTGGTGGCGGCACGCCTTCTGTTTTGTCTGTAACCGATTTCAATCAAATTTATAACGCACTCAACACCCATTTCGATTTAACTCAGGTTAAAGAAACTACGCTTGAATGCAATCCTGAAGATTTAAGTGCCGAATATTTAGCAGATTTAAGCCAATTTGGGATTAACCGATTAAGTCTAGGTGTTCAGTCTTTTAACGATAATCACTTGAACATGCTAAATCGCAACCATGATTCAAAAGCAGTTCACCAAGCCATAAGACTCATTAAAGAGTCGCCAATTACCAATTTTACAATTGACCTTATTTATGGCATTCCTGGTTTAACAACTGACCAATGGTTACAGAATTTGAGCTATTTGCTTAAATATAACATTCCACATTTTTCAGCCTATGCATTAACGGTTGAAGAAAAAACCCTTCTAAGCCACCAGATAAATGCTGGTAAGTTGAAAGAAGAATCGGATGGCGCTTACTTTAAACAGTTTGAAATGCTGCAAGATTTTGCTTCTGCAAATGGTTATAATGCCTATGAAATAAGCAATTATGCTAAGCCCAAATTTGAAGCCCAGCATAACCATAATTATTGGCACCGAATTCCTTATTTGGGTTTAGGGCCTAGCGCACACTCTTTTAAAGAAGGAATACGTTGTTGGAATGTTTCTAACAACCACAAGTATATTCAGGCCATTGAAAACAACGAGTCGTTTTTAGAAGAAGAACAATTATCTACTACCGATACCTTCAATGAATACATAATGACCCATTTGCGAATAAAACAAGGTATTGCCAAAACTGATATTTTGTCTTTGTTTGGAAGTGATTATTGGAATCATATTACAAGTTCGTTTGAAACAGGAGATTTTGAAGACTCTTGGTTTATTGATAAGACAGACAGAATTGCGCTAACAACCGAAGGTAAATTTGTTAGCGACCATATTGCCAGAGAATTAATTATGGTATGAAAGCAACTATAGAATTTAACAGTAAAACCTACCACTGGAATACTGATGAGGGCATAGACCTATCAATTCCTGTATCGCCACAAGGGCCAAGTGCCTATGGAATACCGAATGCAAAATTTAGTACCTATGTTGATGGCGGTTTTATAGGTAACGTGAATCAAGGTGGTAGTTGTAATGTAAACGACATTCTTATAAATCCACATGGAAATGGCAGTCATACCGAATGTGTTGGCCATATTTCTAAAGAACCCGTTTCTATAAACAAAACTTTAAAACAAGAACTTCTTATAGCAGAACTTATTTCGGTTACAGCCACAGAAATTATAGAACCAGAGCTTTTAAACCTTCATCATTTAGAAGCTGGTTGCAATGCGCTAATCATAAGAACGCTTCCAAATTCAACCGATAAAAAACAACGAAACTGGTATGGCACCAACCCACCCTATTTAAGTGTGAATGCCATGAAACATTTAAATGAAAATGGAATAGAGCATTTATTAGTTGACCTACCGAGTGTAGATGCTGAAACTGATGGTAAGCTGGTTGGGCACCACGCCTTTTTTGGCTATCCTGAAAACAAGAATTCAAAAAAAACCATAACAGAGCTCATTTACATACCAGATTCTGTTGCTGATGGCGTTTATCTTTTGAATTTGCAGGTGGCACCCATTGAGAACGATGCCGCCCCTTGCAAACCAATTATATATCAACTGCGTTAAAGGTGAACTATTGTAGCCTTTTTGCCAATTGAATGCCTAATTTTCGCCGCAGTATGCCAACAATGAATCGCCTATTTATAACGCTACTTTTGAGCATTGCTCTGCCGCTTGGCGCTTGGGCTTCGCACAATATTGCAGGCGAAATAACTTATAAACCAGTTGGAGACCCCAAAGACCGTATTTACGAGATAACGGTTACTACTTATACCGATAACAAAGACGGGGTGCATGCGCATAGAGATAGATTAGATGTAGATTTTGATGATGGTACCGTAAAATCTGTTGAAGCCAAACCAGCTAAAGTTCCGGTTGGACCTCCCGGCAGTAACATGTGGCGAAACACCTACACAACCACTCATCAATTTAATGGCGACGGATGTTATTTAATATCAATTACAGACCCTAATAGAGTGGCAGGAATTCTAAATTTCATTGGCCAACAGTCTGATGATATTCCCTTTTATATTCAATCTGAACTTTGTATAAATGCCAGTTTTGGTGCCGAGTCGGTTAACAATTCGCCCGTTCTACTAGAAATACCGGTAAGTTTTGGCTGTATAGGCAAACCCTACTATTTCAACCCATCAGCTTTTGATGTTGACGGGGATAGCTTATACTTTGAGTTAGACACTCCATTAGGCGATAAAGGCAAAGCAATTAGAGGTTATGTACATCCCGACGATCCTGCTGCGAATGGTGGAAATAACAATGGGGTATTTACCCTAGATCCGAATAGCGGCCAAATAAGCTGGATTACACCAAGACGTTCAGGCCGTTTCAACTTTGCTATAAGAATTACCGAATACCGCACCACCACCACACAAAGCGGAAGCAAAGTGGTGCGCAAAATGGGATATATAACCCGCGACATGCAGATTAGAATTGAAAACTGCAATAATGAACCACCTGAAATTACTCCTGTTCCAGATACATGTGTGGTGGCTGGCAACAACACTCTTCTTGAATTTGAAATTGAAGCAAAAGATCCAAATTTTTGCGTTGGAAATACATTAACTCTGTCAGTTGGCGGCGGACCATTTGAAGTAGCCACTTCGCCGGCCAGAGTGGTTTCAATTGTTGATGACTCTTTGAATTATGCTCGAGTAAGATTTTCGTGGCGCATTGATTGTTCTCACATAAGAAAACAACCTTATCAAGTGGTAATAAATGCCACCGATAATGATTGCGGCAGAGATGAAGTTCCGCTTGCCGACATTAAGTACTTCTACATACAAGTAATTGGCCCAGAGCCCCAAAATCCTGTGGCAGAAGCTCGTGGAAATGGTATATTATTAGATTGGGAAAAGCCCAAATGCGATGGCATTGTAAACTACTTTGTTTACCGGCGCGAAAATGCAAGTAACTGGACACCAGATTATTGCGAAACAGGCGTGGGTATTGGAAATGGATTTAAACGAATAACCAGTTTAGGCCCCAATGAACTGAGCTACTATGACGATAATAAAGGTGCGGGTTTAACTCATGGAATTAATTATTGCTACCGAATTACGGCTTTTTATAAGCCAGAAGGTCAATACGAGCAGGTGGAAGGAAAAGCATCTGACGAAGTATGTGCTTTTCTAAAACGTGATGTACCCATAATCACTTCAGCCACTGTTGACTCTACACATGTAAGTGCAGGCGTGGTAAGTATTTCTTGGGCGTCGCCAGTTGAGATTGATACAGTTGAATATCCTGGGCCTTATGAGTACAAAATAATGCGGGCCACTAATCTTAAAGGCAACAATGTTACCGAAATAAGAAGCATAAAAAGCAACACTTTTAAAGGGCTATTTGCCGATACTTCTTACACCATAATTGGCTTAAATACAGTTGATAATCCGCATGCATTTCTTATAGATTTCTACTACACCGAATATTTAAACAACCCGGCTGGCGAACAGAAAATAGTTGGCACAGCCAGTTCAGCTTCAACTCCTTGGTTGGTGCTAGAGCCTGGCTACCAAAACATGACTATAAGAGTAGAAACTGAAGTGCCTTGGGAAAACAGTGAGTTTACCGTTTACCGACTTAACAAGCGCACCAATATTTACGACTCAATTGGCACAACCGATAGCGGCATTTACCTCGACGAAGGCCTTACAATTGGCGCACAATATTGTTATCAGGTTAGAACTACCGGAAGCTTTGGCGTGGCGGGTTTACATGATCCTACTATTAATTTCAGTCAACGAGTTTGCGACAAACCCATAGATACCATACCGCCTTGCCCGCCGGTAATTAAAGCCGAAGCCAATTGCGATGCTTTTGAAAACAGCATTACTTGGACTTTTGATGACTTGGCGTGTGCTTTTGATGTGATTAAATACAACATCTATTTCCAAAACCGCGGAATTGGCAATTTTGAATTGGCTGGAAGTATTGATGGCACAGCTGATTTGCGTGAATATTTGGATCAACGAGACACACTAAACTATTCTTTGGCTGGCTGCTATTATGTAACGGCTGTTGACTCATACTTTAATGAAAGCGTAAAAAGCAATATTGTTTGCGTTGACAATTGCCCAGAGTATCGACTACCAAACGTTATGACCCCTAATAACGATGGTTTTAACGATACCTACACTCCATTTCCGTATCGATTTATTGATAGTGTAAAATTTACGGTATATAACAGATGGGGTCAGGAAGTATTTTATACTGAAAACCCAGATATTAATTGGGATGGCAAAGAAGCCAAAAAAGGAAATGCACTTTTACCAGGCGTGTATTTTTACTATATTGAATACGAAGAACTCTTGTTGAACGAGAATAAAACGGTTAAGAAAACTGGCACCATCCACATTCTTGAATAAAGAACATGTTTACAGGAATTATTGAAAATCTAGGCACAGTTGTTCATATTTCTACCAGCGGAACCAACTCAACTTTTGTTATTGAATCTCCTATTTCAGCAGAGCTTAAAGTAGATCAAAGCATTGCCCATAATGGGGTTTGTTTAACCGTTGAAAAGGTTGAAAACAATGAACATACTGTAACTGCCATTCTCGAAACCTTGCAAAAAACCAATTTGGGCCAATTGCAAGTTGGCCAAAGGGTTAATCTAGAGCGCTGTATGATGATGAATGGCAGACTTGATGGTCACATTGTTCAAGGCCATGTTGATTCTGTAGGTACGATAAAAAATATAGAGTCTCAAGACGGAAGCTTTTTAATAACCACCAGTTTTAATCGCGAATATGCTCATTTATTGGTTGAGAAAGGCTCCATTTGTTTAAACGGAATTAGCCTTACTGTATTTGGCGTAACCGAAAGTCAATTTCAAGTTGCCATTATTCCTTACACTTGGCAGCATACCAATCTTCAATCTCTTGAAGTTGGAAGTACAGTAAATCTAGAATTTGATATTGTTGGGAAGTATGTGGCCAGAATGAATCAGCTAAAATTCGTCTAGCTGGTCTAAGTTGTTAAGCACCTTCCAAATCTTGTCTTTTAACTCTTCAACCCCAAACCCAGATACCGACGAAATGAAAACAAAGTCGAGTTTGGGTAATTGAGCTGCCATTTCTCTTCTCAATTCTTCATCAAGCATATCGGCTTTGGTTAGAGCAACTATGTGCTTTTTACCGCCAAGATGCTCTTCGTATTGAATTAATTCATTTCTGAGCAATTCATATTCTTTTACAATATCTTCAGTATCAACCGGAATCATAAACAAGAGCACTGAATTGCGTTCTATATGCCTAAGAAATCTAAATCCTAAGCCTTTGCCTTCGCTGGCGCCTTCAATAATTCCTGGAATATCGGCCACCACAAATGAGTGCTCGTTTCTATGATCTACTACGCCTAGGTTGGGCACTAACGTGGTAAAAGGATAATCAGCAATTTTGGGTTTAGCAGCTGAAACAACAGATAAAAAGGTTGATTTACCTGCATTGGGTTTACCCACCAACCCCACATCGGCAAGCACTTTAAGCTCTAGAATGCACCAAGCTTCTTTTTCGTCTTCGCCAGGTTGTGCGTGCTTAGGGTTTTGCCTAACTGATGATTTAAAATGCCAGTTGCCTAAACCGCCCATTCCGCCTTCCATTAAAATAGCTTCTTGTCCATGTTCAGTTATTTCGCAAATAACTTTACCAGTTTCAAAATCTTTTGCAATGGTTCCCAACGGAACATCAAGAATTTCGTCTCTTCCTTGTTTTCCAGTTTTTAATTGAGAGCCGCCATTATGGCCCGCTTCAGCAATTATATGTTTTCGATATTTTAGGTGCAGTAGGGTCCACATTTGTGTATTTCCACGCAAAATAATATGGCCACCACGACCACCATCGCCACCATCGGGACCACCTTTACTGGTTATTTTATCTCTATGAAAATGGGTAGAACCCGCGCCACCACGACCAGATTTGCAGTGGATTTTCACATAGTCTATGAAGTTATTGTCCAGGGTAATACTTTACTTGTTTGAAGAATTTATGGCTGATGAAAGTCGCTCAAAAATTTGTTCAATACTTCCTACGCCATTAATTCCATTAAACTTTGACAGAGCATTGTAAAAATCGGCAACCACAGCTGTTTGTTCATTATAAACTTTAATTCGGTTGCGAATTACATTTTCGTCGGCATCATCTGCTCTTCCACTGTCTTTTCCCCTTAGTAAAAGTCTATTTACAAGCTCTTCTTCTGGCACTTCTAAAGCCAGCATTAGGGTAATATCAGTGCCTTTTTCTTGCAAAAAACCACTTAGTGCTTTTGCTTGCTCTGTTGTTCTAGGAAAACCGTCAAAAATGAAACCTTTGGCATCTCCAGCTTTTTCAAATTCAGATTTAAGCATACCTATAGTTACTTCATCTGGAACAAGCTCGCCTTTATCTATATAAGATTTGGCCAATTTTCCAAGCTCAGTTTCGCTTTTAATATTGGCCCTAAAAATATCGCCAGTTGAAAGGTGGTTAAGCCCAAACTGGCTTACCAATAATTCTGACTGTGTACCCTTACCAGCCCCGGGAGGGCCGAAAAGAACAATGTTTAGCATTCCTATTTTTTTAACTGATAAATTGAGCTATAGTTTCTACCTAAATGGTTGTAGTCTAGCCCAAATCCAACTACAAATTTATCTTCAATCTCAAAACCAAGGTAGTTAGGTTTATAAGTTGTGGTGTTGGCACTTGGTTTATAAAGCAAAGTTGCCAACTTTACAGATGCAGGATTCTGCACTCTTATTTCATTGTAAATTTTCTTGTAAGACCTTCCTGTATCTAAAATATCGTCTACAATAAGCACATGCTCACCTGTTAGTTTAGCCGGAAAAGCCAAATCGAAATGCACATTGCCGGTACTTTTTAAACCCTGGTAAGATGATGTTTTAATGAATGAAACCCGCACATTAATGGTTATGCGTTTTACCAACTCAGCATAAAACATAAATGCCCCAGTAAGTACTCCAATTATATGAAGTTCTTTATTTGCGTAATCAACAGAAATTTGGTTGGCCATTTGCTCAATGCGTTCAGCAATTTCTGCTTCGCTGAGCAAGAGCTCAAAGTCCTTGTCGTGAACTTTAATTTCACGTGGGTTATTCATTATGCAAATGTAGCTTAACTAACCTAGGTGGTTAGTCTTCTAACGCTTTCAAAATCTGCTGCTCCATATTCTGGCTAGGTCTAGACGCATTTGCATCATAAATATTGCCTTCTTTATCAATAAGCATATACCTAGGCACAGAAACAATGTTGTAAGGAAGAAGCTGACGGTCTTGCCTTGAATAAAGGTGCACGCCAGGTAGTTGATTCTGATTTACAAATTGTTTCCATGTTTCTTTTGGGCCACGTTCTAGTGCAACGAACAAGAACACCAAATCGTCGCGGTCTTTGTATTTTTCTTCAATTTTTTTAGAGTATGGAAGCTGTTGTTTACATGGGCCGCACCATGTTCCCCAAAAATCGAGTACCACTAATTTGCCTTTAAAGTCTGATAATGAAACCTTTTTTCCATCAAGGTTTTCTAAGGTAAAATCTGGTGCAGGAAATCCAGGAATCATTAAGCCCATTTCGTTAAACCTAGCATCTATGTTGGCCACAAATTTTTCTTGGGCTATGGTTCGGTATTCTTCTACGTTCTTTTTAAGCTGCTCATATTCTTCTTTGCTCTTTGCATTTTTTATATGCTCGGTTAAAATATGGCCCATTGCCGCATCGCGCACTTCGCCCTGAAAATTTCTCTTGGCGTAATTGTATGCTGAAACGTAAGCTTGTTTGCCAGCATTTCTTCCAGTCATTTCTCGGTCTATCATATACGAAAACAGAAAATCGTTCATGGCTCTGTTCTCCATTTCTGCTATTGCAGGTAGGTTGTAATCTTCTAAAAAGTCGTAGTATTCGTGCTGCACTTGAATATAGTTTGTGCCTTGTAGCTGACTTATTTGTGGTTTGTGGTACAAATAGGTAATAAGCTTTCCGCCCGCGCCATATTTTATTATCGAGTTCATATAATCGCCAAATTCTTTTGGTGTCTTTGGTTTTTTAGTTTCCATAAAGCTATCAACTATGGCATATTGCTTTTCCATGTGTTTTTTCCATTTGGTAGCAAACTCGTCGGGTGCATTTTCTTTCACAAGATTTTGGTAGAAATAATCAAACCCATCATTCACCAAAAATCGCTTTGAGAATTGCTGATAGAATAGGTTAACCTTGGCTCCTTCACCTTCAAATGCCACTTCGGGTTCGTTAAGTGTTCCTGTAACATCTACCATTATTTCGTA
>JAGQWA010000569.1 GCA_020437725.1 Bacteroidota bacterium
AGTTTGCGAAGGATACTTAAGGTTTGAGTAATGTCAGCGCTAAAACCAGCAGAAAGTTGTGTAAGGAGATAGAGGTTGAAGTTTCGGAAATCCATACACAGACCCATAGCGGCTTGAGCTGGACCCAATCGTGCGGCTCCACTTAGGCAAAGAAAAAAAGTTGTTTTGTGATTTCGAAATTCAGCTTTTGAAGTGTGCACGGTGCTTATGGCCGATCGGATTTCAGTTTTGATATTATCGGGCAATTTAACAATTTTTAATTTGCTTTCAAATTTTTGAATGATTGATTCAGCGTTGGAAATGGTTTGTGCTGAAACTACTTGAAGGGTGAAGAGGCAGCTAAAAAAAACAAATGCACGCAAAATCATATGATCCCCAAATAGAGTTGTTTAGGCCTTATAACATCCGAGTTAGCATCGAACTAGATGGAAATGTTTACACAGTGGTGATTTCCCAAACCACCAAAAGAGTGCTTACAATAAACCTATGGGTCACCACAGTTCGAAAGAGCTTTTAAAATTATTCGGCACCAAGCGAATGCTCACAGTATTTTTGCTTGGATTTTCCAGTGGTTTACCAATTATGGTGGTGTACTCAACGCTCAAGCTCTGGCTTAGAAGAAGCGAAGTCGATCTATCGACCATTGGTTATATTTCATGGCTGGCGCTTCCCTACTCATACAATTTTGCTTGGGCTTTTTTGTTTGATCGCTATACACCTTTTAAAAAATTTGGACGTCGTCGTAGTTGGTTACTCATTACGCAAATTGCTTTAACTGCATGTTTTTTACTAATGTCGTTTGGGGATCCTAAAGAATCTGTCCTCTATATCGCGATGGTTGGGTTTGCACTTTGTTTTTTTAGTGCTTCCCACGATGTGGCCGTCGATGCCTATCGAAATGAAATACTGACCAGCGATGAACTTGGCGCGGGAGCGAGTTTTGGAGTTTACGGCTATAGGATAGCGATGCTGGTGGCATCAGGTTTTGGAATTTGGGTTGTTGATCCAGAAACTTGGGGCTGGAGCTTCAATCAAATGTTCTTCATGTTGGCGGGGTTTATGGCAGTGGGAATCGCCACCACATTTTGGGCAGATGAACCAAAAACTTTAGTTAAGCCACCAGATAATTTTATGGCCAGCGTTTATCAACCCTTCATGGAATTCTTTAAGCGAGATTCAGCAATCTTATTTCTTTTATTTATTTTCTTTTTTAAATTTGGTGATTCTCTCGCGGGCTCCATGACCCGACCGTACTATGCAGACCTTGGCATTTCCAATAAGGATATTGGCTTGATTGCTTCAACACTCGGTGGGATATCGACTCTTGTTGGTCTTTTTGTTGGTGGAAGTATGATGTATCGCTTTGGTTATAAGGTGACACTTTGGTTTGCTGCGATTACTCAGATGGCGTCCACATTTTTTTTCGTACTCCTAGCCTTTAATATTACCCAGTTTACTTTTGGGGGAGTCGTTTTCTTTGAAGATTTTTCCAGTGGAATAGGAACTGCTGCATTGGTGGCATTCATGGGGAGACTCACAAGCAAAGAATTTACGGCTACTCAGTACGCACTTTTTGCCAGCTTGGCTTCGATTGCCCGAACAATGTTCGCTGGGTTTGCGGGAGATATCATTGAGTTTTTTAAAGTCTCACCAGTTGTTTTTGCCGAGCATATTCATACTGGTTATGTGAATTTTTTCTTTCTGTGTACGCTAATGGCCATCCCTGGCATGCTCTTTCTTTACAGCCTCAAAAAACTAGACGATTAGTAGCCTTGTTTGCAGTCATTAGTTTCAAATGAAAGATAGCTTTTTTCAATAATTTGTTCCGATCCAGTTGATTTAAATTTTGAAATTTGAAAGCTATGTCGATGAATATTTACGTTTTGTTTTTTCTTTTTGAAGTTGCAAGTAATGTGATTTCCTAGACCATACACTTCATATGTAACTGCTGCAATCGG
>JAGQWA010000570.1 GCA_020437725.1 Bacteroidota bacterium
GCCATAGCTCATTGATTAATCGATGTTGCAGTCTATCCTCAAATAAAGGCTTAACGCGATTTTTTACATTCATAATTAGGGTAAACTAATCATAGAAATACAACCGTCATTCCGCACCTATTTTAAGAATTAAAATAGTGTGATCCAGCGTTCATCTGTCACTAAAAAGACGATAGCATCTTGACCGCGATCGGCAGTTTTGATCTATTACTGTTATTTAACGGTCTCAAAATATGCCTACTCAGCAACCTGTTATTAAGCGCCTGGATCATCTTGGACTCATTGCCGCATTTTGCCATGAAATTGGCCTACCTAAGATGATAGATGCTGTCATTCCCAAGTATTCTGACCACAATGTGTCCCATGGCGATGCGGCCTTAGCCATGATCCTTAACGGGCTAGGTTTTCACAGTAGAACGTTGCATATGTTCTCTGATTTCTTTGAAACTAAACCCGTATCTAAATTACTCGCTAAGGACATCGAAGCACACCACCTCACTGATGATGTACTAGGCCGAACCTTGGATGCGCTATACGAAGCTGATGTCTCAGCGCTTTATCAAGTCATTGCAGAGCGCGTTGTCGATAAGCTTGGTTTGGTCAGTAACTCTGTACACCTTGACATCACTAGCTTCCATGTTGATGGCGAATACGCCCAAGATGAAGACACCAATGTCATTAAGCTAGTAAAAGGCTATAGTCGAGACCACCGTCCAGAGCTTAATCAAGTGGTACTTGAACTCATTTGTGAAAATCAAGCTGGCCTTCCTGTCTATATGCAGGCGCTCAGTGGAAACACCAATGATGCGAAGGCATTCGCAGAGGTCACCAGCAATCACATACGGTGTTTAAAAGCAGCACAAAATAGTCGTTACTTCATCGCAGATGCAGCCTTGTACACAGAAGAGAGTATCTGCTCGCTTGATGAACAAAAACAGAAGTTCATTACCCGTGTTCCAATGACAATCAAGCAGGCAAAGCAAGCATTGCTTGCTCTAAAACCTGAGCAATTAAGTGTTATCGGTAATGGTTACTCAGGTTGCTGGATAGACTCTGACTACGGCAAGGTGGCTCAGCGTTGGCTACTCGTTCACAGTGAACAAGCTACGAAGCGAGAAGAAATTACCTTTTACAAAAATCTAGAAAAGAACGTTGCTAATGAAATAAGAGCATTAAACAAGCTTTGCAAAAAGCCATTCGCGTGCGATGCTGACGCAGAGCAGGCGCTCAATGAATTTAAGAATGAATGTCACTTACTAGGTTTTGAACAAACCGCTATCATCAAAGCTCCGACATACTCTAGCCCTGGTCGTCCAAAGAAAAACGAAAAACCCACAGGGTATCAGTACTTCATCGAAGCTGTGCCGTTCACTGACCTAGAAAAAGTAAAGCTAGCCAAACTCAAAGTAGGTATGTTCATTCTCGCAACCAATGATATTGGCGATGAAAGCCTGACAATGGCAGAGCTTCTAGGACACTACAAATCCCAACAAAAGGTGGAGCGAGGCTTCCGTTTTCTAAAAAGCCCCGAATTTTTAACCTCTTCCATATTCTTGAAGAAGCCACAGCGTATTGAAGCATTGCTCATGATTATGACGTTGAGCTTACTTGTTTACGCCAGCCTGGAACACAAAATAAGAGAGCAACTGGCACAAACCGAAGAGTTCTTTCCAAGCATGGTAAAGAACAAGCTAACGTCGAAACCGACGGCGCGTTGGGTATTCTTGAAGTTCGAAGGTATAGATACCTTAGAGATCAACGGTCAGCGGTTCATTACAGGGCTTAAAGAGCACCAAACTCAGCTTTTAAAACTGTTAGGTAGAGTCTACGAGGCCGTTTATTCCTGAATTAGGTGCGGAAAGTCGGCTTTATTACTTTAGGAAAACGGCCTTAATAAATAGCCAAATATAAAAACGAGCCTCATAGAGACTCGTTTGCATATAATTTAAACAGA
>JAGQWA010000571.1 GCA_020437725.1 Bacteroidota bacterium
CGAGAATGGGAATACAACCACCCGTTTAATGGTTTAACCACCCGAAATCAGCGATACGTGTTGCCATATTTCGAGTTTACCATTTATGCTTATCCTTTTGCAGAGTAATAATTAAGATTTATATGCAGCCAATTAAACTTATTCTTTTGCAGGTTGTGCTGCTTTCTTTATTGGGTTTTTTGAGCGCAAAACCCAAAGCAAGTTTTGAAAGTAAGAAGCATGATTTTGGTCAAAAGGAGTTTAGAAGTTTGGTTCAACACGATTTTGTTTTAACCAATACAGGCAATGCACCATTAATAATTACAGGCCATTATACAAGCTGCCCATGTTCGCAGTTGTTCTATTCAAAAGCTCCAGTAATGCCAGGCGCCAAAGCCACCATTACCTTAAAATATGATTCAACCAAAAAAGGGAAATTTTACCGTAAAATAGACCTGCTAACTAATGCGGGTAAACACACCTTAATTATAAAAGGCGAGATAATAGAAGCCAAAACCAAGCGCGACCCTATTACAGGCGAAGAACTTAATTAAAGGCGTAGGTTACAGCAAGAACTATTTCAGCCCTATCGTCAGTAAAAGTAATTGTAGAAGGAAAGCCTGCAATATGATCGCTAAGCTTCTTTTTAAAAGAGTACATAAACTGGTAAGTGTCTTCAAAAGTTACATCGTCAACATCAAAATCTTCGATCTGAAAAATAATGTCATTATCCAACTTTTCAATTCGAACATTCACCGGAAAAACATGGTCAACTCCTTCTTCAGCATTGTCTTTAACACCAATAATATCAGTGTTTTTATAGTAAACTTTTGAGTTGTCAGATATTCTAATTACCAAGTCAGCTCCAGATTCATCGTCTAAATCCCAATATGCATCGTTTCTTGGTGTAAAAGGAAATTTGGTAACTGTAACCGTACTTATTTTAACAAAAGCAGGGGTTAATTCTTCATCGCATTTTTCGCCTGTATATCCCCGCTCACAATCGCAAATGCCATCTATGCATTGGCCATTAACACATTCAACATTATCGCACGGAGACCCGCAAGAACCAATAAAAATTAGAGTGAAAAGAGCAGCAATTCCAAATAACCAATTTTTCATTTTTAAAACATGTTGAGGAGGTGGAAGCAAATGTAATAATTATGGCTTTTGAAGTAAATAGCCCATTTGCTCACCAATATTTTTATTTCTTTGCTCATTATTGCTGCTCATGGAAATAAATAAACGATTATCATCTAGAGTTGACAGGCTTAGCGAATCAAAAACGCTCAGAATGTCGCGGTTAAGTAGAGAACTTAAAGAAAAAGGTATAGATGTTATAAGCCTGAGTTTGGGTGAGCCAGATTTTGACACACCGGCCTATATTCAAAATGCAGCAAAGCAGGCAATAGATGATGGTTATACTTATTATCCGCCAGTAGGTGGATATATGGATTTAAGAAAAGCAATTTGTGATAAATATGAACAACTTTATGGTTGGAAAACTTCTACTGAAAATGTAGTTGTGAGTAATGGAGCAAAGCAATCGCTGGCAAACCTAATTTTATCTATAGTTGACTTTGATGATGATGTGCTAATTCCTGCGCCATATTGGGTTACCTATCCTGAGCAAGTAAATTTAGCTGGGGGAAAATACAGAACCGTAAATGCAAGCGTTGACCAAGACTATAAAATAACAGCAGAGCAATTAGATAACGCCTTAACACAACAAACTAGGATGTTTATCTTCTCATCGCCATCAAATCCAACTGGAAGTGTGTATTCAGATCAAGAATTGCATGATTTGGCCATGGTATTTGAAAAATTCCCAAATCTGGTAATAGTTTCAGACGAGATATATGAGCACATAAATTTTATTGGAAAACCAAATTCACTAGCTAAATATGAAAGCCTAAGACAAAGACTAGTGGTTGTCAATGGCGTTTCAAAAGGGTTTGCAATGAC
>JAGQWA010000572.1 GCA_020437725.1 Bacteroidota bacterium
CAAAAAACCAATCACAAACTTGTACTTAAAGCCAAAATTGAAACAACACCACCACCGCCGCCGCCGCCACCACCGCCGCCGCCTGATCCAAAATGTATTAATGAATTCCATTCAGCAAAGCATGCTTGTTTGGTAAATGACCTTGTGCCTATTGATTTAGATTCAATTAACCCAGCCTTTTCTGGCAGATGTGTTTACGATCTGCCATCAACCTGCACAGAAGAAACCAAAAATTTGGGCAATGTGCATTGGATTAATTTTATGAAATATCGAAAACTTATAAATGGGTTTGTGTACTATGTTTTTAAAGTTGATCAAGAATTTTCTGTTACTATCGAACTCAGAACGCATTTTCAACTTTTAAAAGGCAACATTGCAAAAGACTCTGTACGCGTTGCCAATACAAAAAATGTTGTTTTAGAATACGGCAACAACGAAGCTTTTATTTGCTATTTAACTCCAGGTGAGTACACGTTAATTTCAGCATCAAACATGCCCACCACTAGGGGTAGATTATATTTTAATAAAAGTGGATATTCGAAAAACGACCATGCCAAATTTGTGCAAGACCTTGGTTTGTTGCATAAGGGCAGAACAAGTGCCAATGTAAAATCAACTATTTCATGCAAAACGGGTTTTTCAAGCACAGATTTAATTGCATCTCCCAACACGTGGCACACATTTAGAGCAGTTGGGCCAGCTCAAATTGATTTCAACAACGACAGCTATCAAAATATAAGGCTTTTTAAAGCTACCACAGGGCATACTGATGAGTTAGAAAATGTAGAAATAGATTCCATTTATAATTCTACTGCCCAAATGGGATATACATTAAATCGTTTTGGAAATTCCACGTCGCTATACATACATGAATACGACACATTTAGATTTTACTTTATACATTATGATGCTGCGAGATATTACGATCTAGTACACATAAATTACAATCTGAGTTATGAATATGACTTTAAAGCAACAGCAGATGGAGACTCATGCGAAAATGCAATTGATGTAAAAATAGATGGGCTTGGTTTTGAAAATGCAATAGCTTATGTTGCAACTCACCACATGCGTGAAACTGAAAATGAGTTAGGGCAGGTTGATTGGCATCCGTATCAATCGGATTACTTAAAGTCTAGTTGGTTTAAATTGGATGTTGAAAATAATGCCGGAAATAAGCTAAAGTTTGGCGGAAGTAGCCTGACCAATATTTGGGCTTGTAGGCTCTATTATGGTAATTGCAAAGCCCTAACGCCAGGGCCAATCATTATTGACAACAAAAGCAGTGTTACACTAGATTGCATAAGTGATGGTAATTATTACATTCAGGCATTAAGCCCAAAGTATTTAAAAGGATATGTTTCAGCTGGCATTACTACCTCTGCCGCTTTTGGCTCTTGCCGACAAATTGATTTAGATAAAGTAATTGCTAATTTTAGCTATACAGGTGGTTGTAACGGCGACACGGTAAAGTGTAAAAATCAATCGAGCTTTGGAGATTATATACGCTACAAATGGTATTTAAACAATAGTTTAATTGATACCAAAAAAGACCTTTCGCTTTATTTCTCTCAAAACAAAAACATAGATACTGCAAACATCAAATTGCTGGTTTTGAATGATAATACAGGACGGAAAGACTCCGTTACAAAAAAAATATTAACTGGATATTTCAATTACCAATCACCTAGAAGTTTAAATGCATGCAACGATACTTTAGCTGTGAAGCTAAGCAGCGATAAAATTGACTACAAATTTGAATGGTTTCACCCAGGAGCAAAGTCGCCACTAGCATTTGGTTCAGAAGTAAAAATTCAAACCCAACACGCTGATTCATTTGCTTTTGTGCTAAAAACTTCATTAGGTGGTTGCAGTGATTATGACACCATAAATATTTTCAATCCG
>JAGQWA010000573.1 GCA_020437725.1 Bacteroidota bacterium
TATCAAAAGTGGTGTCGAACGCAATGGCGGCATCAGCATTCGGAAAATTAGCAGAAAAAGGTGTGTTAGCTGGGTTTAAAATATTTGCCATAATAGAATCGCCACCAAAAAAGCTTGTAGCCATAAGGTTATATTCTCCATAATTGAATTCTGGGTGAATAAAAAGCACATCATTCAAATTAAGCGGGCCAATTGATGGGTTTACCAAGTAAATTTCAAATTGGTTTGCGCCGGTAATAAAATCTGATGCATTTAGCTTTATAGGCTTTCTAAAGGTGGCTTTGTCTTGATCGGTAATGGTCATATAATCAGCATTTGGATGATCTGCCTGAAAACCAAAATGGGCCGGCGATGTAAGCATAAAAGCGGTTGTGTCGAAAATAAAACTGTCTAATTGGCTAAAGTCATACACTTCGTTTGCAGTGCCTGTTCCCCAATCGAGTTTATCGCTTAAGTCGCCCCAAAAATCTTCGCCTTGGTACAAGTTGTAGCGTTTTTCGCCTTTGGGGAAATCGCTAGTGTCAATCACAATTTGTGCTGATAACTGCATGGTAGAAAGCAGTATGAGCATGGTAAAAATCTTTTTCATACAATAAGAATTAGTTGGTTGTATTTAGTTCTCTAGAGTAAAAGTACTATTAAGTACTTACTCAATATTATGAACGTTTTCCATTCCTGTAATAGAATTACGTTTTAAAAGGATGCATTCATTTCATTTGCTGCTGATTTAAAATATCCTGATGAGCAAAAACTTTCTTTGGCCAATTCTCACATTTGCGGTGTTAACAGCCTGCGATAATTCGAGTAATACCAACAAAACCAATAAAGTGGATAACCAAACCAGCGAAAAAGACACCATAACCGAAGAAATGGTGAATGGGGTAATAGTAACCAATTATTACGGAACTAAAGTTAAAGACCCATACAGATGGCTAGAGAACGATACCGCTCAAAACACCAAAGAATGGGTAACAGCTCAAAACCAAAAAACCAAAGGCTATTTAGATGCCATTCCATATAGGCAAGCCCTAAAAAATAGGTTAGAAGTGATTTGGAACTACCCCAAATATTCTGCCCCAGGCAAGCATGGTAACAAGTATTATTATTTTGGTAATACAGGCCTTCAAGCCCAATCGGTGCTCTATGTAAGCAACTCTATTAAGGGCGAGGGGAAAGTGTTTTTAGACCCAAATTCCTTTAGCGAAGATGGAACTGTATCATTGAGCGGATTGTCATTTTCTGATGATGATAAGTATTTAGCTTATGGCGTGGCTTCTGCCGGCTCTGATTGGGTAGAATGGCGCGTTATGGAAGTTGAAACCAAGAAACTGCTTAACGACCATATTAAATGGACCAAATTTGGTGGAGCCAGCTGGTATAAAGACGGCTTTTTCTATACCAAATTCCCTGAGCCAAAAGAAGGCGAAGAATATTCTGCCAAAAACACCAATGGCCAAATACTCTATCATAAATTAGGAACAAAGCAAACCGACGATGTGCTTATTTGGGAAGATCTCAAAAACCCAAGCTATTACAATTTTGGTAGAGTAACTGAAGATGGGCAGTATTTTGTTCTAACCCAGTCTAAAGGCACACATGGCGAAAATTTAAAAGTATTAAGGCTTGAAGGCGATTTAACCAAAATGCCTGCCTTTGTTGATGTTATAACAGATTTTGACAACGACCACAGCGTGTTTTCAACCAAAGGTGCCAATCTATTGGTAAAAACCAACAGAAATGCACCCGACTACAAAGTGGTTGAAATAGACCTTAATAATGTTGCCGAAGAAAACTGGAAAGAGATTATTCCTGAATCAGAAAATACACTTACAAATGTTGAAACAGGTGGTGGCAGAATGTTTCTAACCTATTTGATAAATGCCAGCGAACGCGTTTATGT
>JAGQWA010000574.1 GCA_020437725.1 Bacteroidota bacterium
CCTGGCGATGAAATAAACCTTAGGGTGAATGTACCAGCAGTAATTGCCAACAGTTTTATTTCAGATATTGAAGTGCACCCAAATGATAACAGCATCATTTTCATTACGCTGAGTGATTACTCAAACGAACCACGCATTTGGCGGGTTGACGATGCGGATACCGACCAACCCATTTGGACCAATATTTCGGGCAATTTGCCAGCGGGCTTGCCATGCAACTCGCTTGTGGTTCACCCAGATTATGCTGAAGAAGCCATGATAGTAGCTACCGATTTTGGGGTTTATTCTACCACAAACGGGGGCATGCATTGGGTAAAAGAAAAGCAAATACCCAACTCAGTGGTTTATCAGCTAAGGCTTAGAAAATCTGATTACAAAGTTTTTGTGGGAACTCATGGCCGTGGAATTTGGACACTGAACTTCCTTAAAAATCCACCCATTTCAACACAATTGCCAAATGTTTTAAAACTTGCCCTTTACCCAAATCCGGCCACTGATGCTTTAGTTATTCCGGAGACCTTTATCGAAAATGGCCAAATAACCATTTTTGATGTTAATGGCAAGGTGATGTTTAATGGTGAGATTAACTGCAGGGAATTGTGGGTTTCAAACTATCCAACAGGGTTTTACGGGGTTCAAATAGAAAGCGAATCGAGAATTTATTCGGGCAGTTTCATTAAAAACTAGCACTTAAAATTATGTAACGAATAAACCCATTTGCCAGTAGGTGCATTTGGTTAAAATACATTTGACAACATGTTGAAGAAACCTTCTATTAAAGTGTTCATTGCACTTGCCAGCTTGGCTTTGTTGGCCGTAACCATTCAATTTTATTTCATTCCTACTTACTATTTTCAAACCGAGCAGCCTAAAAACATTGGCTACTACGAGCAATATATGGCCATGAAAGCTGATGAAGATGGTAAAATTCCAACCGGAAGGCATGCCAAATGGTATGCTGCAGACCAAGCCAAACCAGCCTACAAAAAGAACCAAACTGGCATTAGGCGCCTGCAGTTTATTGGGCCTGATAATATTGGCGGCAGAACAAGAGATTTGGTTATTGACGCAAGCAATACTAACCGGCTTTTAGCCACTTCTGTTTCAGGCGGTTTATGGGAATCAACAGACGCTGGTAAATCTTGGGAGCCACACAACGATTTCTCTGTGAACTTGAACATTACTTGTATTGACCAAAGCCCCTTTAACCACAAAGTATTTTATTATGGAACAGGAGAAGTAATTGGCAGTTCAGATGCTCCCGGAGAAGGTATTTTTAAGTCAACTGATGGCGGTGTTACTTTTAGCCAAATTCAAGCTTCACTAGATTTAGAATTCTCAAAAATTTGGGACTTGAAACATAGCATTTCAGCTGATAGTGTTTTCTATGTTTCAGTAAACACCAAAGGGCTTTACCGCTCTACCAATCATGGCAAAAGCTTTCAATTGGTTTTTCCAACCACTCAACATATTCATGATATTGAAGTGTTTCCAAATGGGTCGGTAATGTTTGCCCGCCAAAGTCGTGGTGTTTTCTTTTCAGAAACTGGCGATAGCAACTCATTTACACAGCTTACTAATGGATTGCCATCAAAAGGATTTTACCGCATTGAAATAAGCACTTCGCCAAAATTCCCCAAAGTGGTTTTTGCCCATTATACAAATGGTGTTAACTCAACCAGTGGAACTTCTGAAGGAGTATATAAATCGAGCAACGCAGGTAAAACCTGGAAATTAGTTGGCAACCCCACTGGCAATGGTTCTTTTTTGCAACCTTATTACACTCTAGGTTTTGAAATGAGCCCACACGACACCAATTTTTTGGTGGCAGGTTGCACCTACCCTTTCTACTCAACAGATGGCGGAAAAAACTGGCGACGCGGCCGAAACAGCCATGC
>JAGQWA010000575.1 GCA_020437725.1 Bacteroidota bacterium
GAGCAAATTGTGGGAGTGGAGGCAACGGAGCGTTTAGAGGCTTTAGACAAAGAGCGAGCGGAATGGGACAGTCGTATTAACAGTTATTTGCAATCACGCGATAGCATTCTTAAAAACCAAGCGTTGAGTGAGGCTCAAAAAAAACAACAGCTAAATGATATTAAAAATAAGCAGTTTAACGAGCAAGAGCGTGTGCGTGTTGGAGCATTTGAAACTATGCATGATCAAGGTGTCACACCCTAATTTGCGAGTTATAAATCAGGACTGTTGTCGTTTTGATTATAGTTGCGAGAATAACAACTTTTGGAATAAGGCTTTAATTGAGTCGTTTGAGTGTTCCAACTAAGCAATGCAACTCACATGCAAAACGCCAGCAGTCTTTTTTAAATGCCCAACATGCAAACAAACAAGCGATAACCACGTAAGCCCTAAGAATGACGTAAAAAAACAAAAAGTTGGCGTGAAATAATGTCGTAATCACTAGAATTGTTTTATTTTTAGTCTAAAATTGGAGAAATTAAAGTAAATACTCTAAATCATTAGCCTCGTAATAATTAAATAAATTGTTAATCAAAAATCTACAACATGACAAAGATAACAACAGAGGATAATAACGATGAAGAAATTACTTGCGACAACTACCTTATTAGCAAGTTCAATAGTTGCTAGCCAAGCACAAGCTTGCTGGTGGTGGGAAGATTGTACCTACACCAAAACTAAATATCCGATGGTATTAGCACCAGGAGTTTTGGGATTTGAAAAACTAGTGGGTTTTGTTGATTACTGGTATGGTATTCCCTCTGCAGTTAGTTATAGCGGTGGTAAAGTCTATACTACTTCTGCTTCTGCTTTTAATAGTTCTGAAGCGCGTGGCGAACAGTTGTTAGCTCAAGTACAAAATATTTTGGCTATTAGTGGTGCTCAAAAAGTTAACTTAATGGGACATAGTCACGGCGGTTTTTCGGTTCGTTATGTGGCTGATGCCATTCCAAGTAAAGTCGCTTCTGTGACATTAGTACATAGTCCAACTAAAGGCAGTCCAGTTGCAGATATGTTAAATGGCGTTGTACCTGCTGGAACTGCTCAAAGTTTAATTGGGTCGGTTACGGATGGTATTATGGGCATCTTAGACTTTTTGGCTGGCAATAACCGTCCAGAAGACTCTATGGCGGCTCTAGCTTCTTTAACAACCGCAGGTGCGGCTACATTTAACGCACAGCATCCGTATGGTGTGCCTACCAGTGCTTGCGGCGAAGGGGCTTACACCAGTCCTAATGGCATCAAAAACTATTCTTGGAGTGGTACGTCCTCGTTTACCAATGTAGTTGACCCACTAGATTACTTTTTTGGTTTAACAGGTTTGGCAGGTACTGAGCCAAACGATGGTTTGATTGGTCGTTGTTCTAGCCACTTTGGTAAAGTGATTCGTGATGATTATCCGTGGAATCACGCCGATGCCATTAACCACACCTTTGGTGTACAAGGTTTATTTGCACCAGATCCAAAAGATGCTTATCGCCAACATGCTAACCGTTTGAAAAATGCGGGTGTTTAACTGATAAATTTGTCTATTTGGCAACATACAAAACGGCCACGTTAAGTGGCCGTTTGTATTTATACCCATAAAAATTCCCTCTCCTTGTAGGAGAGGGTTAGGGTGAGGTTTAAAAACGAACCTTAACGTTTTGTTTTTCCTGTATTTCGCTGCGCTGCATACAGGTTACAAATGGTACTCAACTTCAGAATAGATATGTTTCTAAACGAATACCTTGTTCGTCTGCAATACCAATGATGGCACTGCCATTTTCTTCTTGCCAATCACCTAACACGATACGTTGCCCAGTTGTGCCATTATTTAACGTGATGTTGTGAATCATTGGGCGATGGGTATGGCC
>JAGQWA010000576.1 GCA_020437725.1 Bacteroidota bacterium
GAGGGGATCTCTCAGTGCTTTGTGCTGATGAATCCCCTAATGATTTTGGTAAAAATCATTAAGTTAAGGTGGATACACATCTTGTCATATGATCAAATGGTTTCGCGAAAAATCAATAATCAGACAACAAGATGTGCGAACTCGATATTTTACACGACTCTCTTTACCAATTCTGCCCCGAATTACACTTAAAACGACTCAACAGCTTAACGTTGGCTTGCCACGCATTACTTGACTGTAAAACTCTCACTCTTACCGAACTTGGCCGTAACCTGCCAACCAAAGCGAGAACAAAACATAACATCAAACGAATCGACCGATTGTTAGGTAATCGTCACCTCCACAAAGAGCGACTCGCTGTATACCGTTGGCATGCTAGCTTTATCTGTTCGGGCAATACGATGCCTATTGTACTTGTTGACTGGTCTGATATTCGTGAGCAAAAACGGCTTATGGTATTGCGAGCTTCAGTCGCACTACACGGTCGTTCTGTTACTCTTTATGAGAAAGCGTTCCCGCTTTCAGAGCAGTGTTCAAAGAAAGCTCATGACCAATTTCTAGCCGACCTTGCAAGCATTCTACCGAGTAACACCACACCGCTCATTGTCAGTGATGCTGGCTTTAAAGTGCCATGGTATAAATCCGTTGAGAAGCTGGGTTGGTACTGGTTAAGTCGAGTAAGAGGAAAAGTACAATATGCAGACCTAGGAGCGGAAAACTGGAAACCTATCAGCAGCTTACACGACATGTCATCAAGTCACTCAAAGACTTTAGGCGATAAGAGGCTGACCAAAAGCAATCCAATCTCATGCCAAATTCTATTGTATAAATCTCGCCCTAAAGGCCGAAAAAATCAGCGCTCGACACGGACTCATTGTCATCACCCGTCACCTAAAATCTACTCTGCGTCGGCAAAGGAGCCATGGGTTCTAGCAACTAACTTACCTGTTGAAATTCGAACACCCAAACAACTTGTTAATATCTATTCGAAGCGAATGCAGATTGAAGAGACCTTCCGAGATTTGAAAAGTCCTGCCTACGGACTAGGCCTACGCCATAGCCGAACGAGCAGCTCAGAGCGTTTTGATATCATGCTGCTAATCGCCCTGATGCTTCAACTAACATGTTGGCTTGCGGGCGTTCATGCTCAGAAACAAGGTTGGGACAAGCACTTCCAAGCTAACACAGTCAGAAATCGAAACGTACTCTCAACAGTGCGCTTAGGCATGGAAGTTTTGCGGCATTCTGGCTACACAATAACAAGGGAAGACTTACTCGTAGCTGCAACCCTGCTTGCTCAAAATCTATTCAAACATGGTTACGCTTTGGGGAAATTATGAGGGGATCCCTCAGAGCTAAGCATGCATTTAAAACAAAATACTGAACTGATATCAAATTCGAAACTGCTAATATACCTGTCACATTAGCTTCACATCTTGAATAGATAATCACGGATTTTCTCTATATTTCTCTCCTGTACTATTGAAGCAGTTAATAGTTTCCCTTTTCATCAAGGTTTACCGAACTATCTCCTCCGGTAAAAATAGAAAAATGCACAAATAAGATTCATTATTTGTGCATTTTTATGCATTTAAAACTTTTTATAAATATCCGCAAATAATGCGATATATTTCACACTATAGCCTCATAAGTATCACATGGCGAACCTATGAAACTAGAGAAGACTTGTATTTATAGACTCTAGTACATCTGCTGGGCTTGCTGCTTGAGTGATTGGCCTGCCAATCACTAAGTAATCGGATCCTGCGGCGATTGCTTCGACCGGAGTCATAATACGTCGTTGATCCCCTAGCTCTGAACCCTGAGGACGGATACCCGGAGTGACTAATTTAAACTCTTGCCCTAAATTTTGTTTCAATAGCGTTGCTTCTT
>JAGQWA010000577.1 GCA_020437725.1 Bacteroidota bacterium
TAACTCAGGCTTTGTAAGCGTGTTTACTGATTGAAAACATTTGTAAACAAACCCTTTAAAACTGCTTTTATGTGCTTGAAATGGCCTATTTGGATACAATTTTTGCAATTGAAGCTGACCATTCATTACCCGAATATGCTTTCTAAATTTTTGAGATAGCGACCGTGGCTCATGCCAAATCAATTGGTTTTTCTCATAGTGCATTTTAACGTTGCTATACCAGCATCTGTTTCCAAACTCTAAATCACCACCAGATTCAAGTCTGTGATCAAACATTCCTATGTTGTTAAAAACTTGTTTTTTTACAAAAAGGCAAGCAGTGGGTCCAAAATGGTGAGTTTGCCAATAGTTATCGCAATCAAATTCTTCGAACTGAGAAAAACGCTTCAACAACGATAGCGCATTGTTAGATAAAACATTGATTTCCAGTGCTATATAGTCATTTCGTTCAGTTAAGGGTTTTAGTATCTGAAACCAGCCAGGTTGAAGTTCAACATCAGCATCTACAAATAAAATATTGTCAAAAATTGCCTTCTTTATGCCTTCGTTTCTCGCAGCATAAGAGCCTTTTCTTTCTTTTAAATTAATGAGATTAAAATACGGTGTGTCAGGAATCCAATTGGTAATGGCATCGTTTGCTCCGTCATTGCAAATAATTATTTCATGCTCAAATTCATCTGGTACAGCAAGACAATCTACCGTTCGTTTTAAACCTTCTAAATCGTTATAAACGGGAATAATTATGGAAATGCCCCAATTCATAAGGCGATTTCGTCTTGATAGAGCGGTTTTAGCATATCCCAAGTAAAATGATGTTTAACCTGATTGTAGCTGGCTTCTGATTTGGCTGTTAGTTCATCGCTATAGATAATATGCATAAGCTCAGTTTCCAAGGCATTAAGATCGCCTTCGTTTACGAGCCAACCGCATTCTTTTGTTACAATAAAGGGAATATCGCAATGGTTGGTGGTTAAGAGCGGTAAACCTGTAGCCATTACATCAAGAAATAGAACGGGATAACCACCTTCACAATCTCTGTTCTTTGCCCATTTGCTTGGCAAAAATCCTATTTGGCATAGCTCGGCTACTTTTTGGAGAGCTTGTTTTGGTAAAATGCCATGTAGTACCACATTTTGCTTAAGCGTATCACTTTTTAAAACTTCGCTTATTTGGGCAGCATATTCACGGTCTGTAGAAGTTGCATTAATCTCATTTCCAACCAAATGAACCTTTATATTTTCTCCTTTTTCGAGCAGTCTTTTCACCACAAAAAGAGCATCTAGAATTCCTTTTTTCTCTTTAAATGTGCCGGCTATTAGAATATTAAACGTGTTTTTTTTCTTTCTCCAAATGGGTAATTGCTTTGGCAAATTGGTACCCAAAGGCAATACACGTATTTTCTCTGAATCTGCACCCAGTTTTATTAGTTCAGATTTCATTGAAGGGCCTTCTACCCAAAGTTTATGAACTGATATAAACAACTGATTATACTTGGGCAACCACTCTGGGTCTTCAAAAGGAAGTCGGTGCAAATCATAGCCATAAAAACGTACAATGTGTTTATTTACAGGCAAACCCAAATCGGCAAATCCACGATTGCCAAAGTGCGAAATAAGAATCTTACTCTCCGACGAAACAGCAGATAGTTTTTGGGCCCTAAATAAATCGTTTTTGGTAGAAGTAACCATTCGGCCAATTCTATTGAACAAACTAGGATGAAAAGCATTTTTAAAATGAACTGTTGGGGTTTCTGGCATTGGTTCAACCAATTGGTCGGCCAACACTTGTTGTTGATCAAGTGGCCAGTTATCCATTTGGCTGCGAATGTAATTGGCTGTAATGGGCAGCCACCTGTTTATACTAAGAAAACTGCTTGTTTTCATAGAATG
>JAGQWA010000578.1 GCA_020437725.1 Bacteroidota bacterium
TGAGCACAAAAACATGAACCAGTTTTTACACGAATTCTTTTTCGCTACTCCTAATGATTCGCTCTTTTTTTTAGAGCTTTTAAAGTTTACTCAAGATTCTTTGGTTCAGTACACTTATTCTCAAGTACAAGAAAAACATGCCGATTTAAACAATCTGGAATTACAAATAGAAGACGCATTTAAGCATATTAAGTACCATCTCAACATTGATAGTTTTCCGAGATGTTATACGCTTTTAACGCATTCTGAAGTGCAGGCGTTTACCTATCCCGGCCTTTTAATGTTGAGCATCGACCGCTATTTTGGTGCAGATTATGCCTACCCAACACCAAATACACCCAATTATAAACGGGTTAGAATGTTGCCAGAATACATGATTATTAATCTTATGAAATCGTATTTCAACAGCTTGTTTCCTGAAGATCAAAACACAGACAACACACTTCTTAGCCGCATGATATATGAAGGCAAGAAGCTCTATTTTTTAGATGCCATTTTGCCTAAAGTGTCTGATACTTTGAAAGTTGAATACGACAAAAGTCAATTGCAATGGTGCTTCGAAAACGAGTATCAGATTTACGACCATATGGTTTCTGAAAACCTATTGTTTGAGACCGACCATTTAAAATCTGATAAATACCTACACGAAGCACCCCATACGCAAGGTGTTCCAGTAAAAAGTCCGCCAAGACTAGGCCAATGGTTCGGTTGGCAAATAGTTAGGCATTATATGCAAGAAACTGGTGCCAGTTTAACTGAGCTACTTCAAAACAAAAACTATCAAGACATTTTAAAGAAAGCCAAATACAAGCCTTAATTTTAGCCTTCAAATAGCATTAAAAAAACATGGAAAATAGACAAGCAAACCAATCTGCAATAGCCAGGTTGGCCATTTTATTTGGAATTATAGTAGTAATAGGGATATTCTTTGCCGGCAGCATGTTTAAAACCATTAAAGCGGGTGAGCTTGGTGTTATTTACCGCCCATTTGCAGGTGGTCTTGACAAAGACAAAATTTTTAATCAAGGTTTTCATGTTATAGCACCTTGGAACGATTTGATTGTTTACGACGTTAAAGAACAAATTCGCGAAGAGCAGTTGAATGTGCTTTCTTCTAATGGCTTAAATATTACACTCGAAGTTTCTTGCCGATACAACCCCATAAAAACCAAAATTGGCTATTTACACGATGAAGTAGGAGTAAACTACGAATCGGTTATTGTGAAAGACATGATTAGAACCACCGTTAGAAAAGTAGTTGGTAGATATACTCCAGAGCAGCTATACGCTTCAAAAAGGGAAGAAATTGAAAGAGAAACGGCAACAATTTTAGAAGAAATGCTAAAGGGCAGATACGTTTCTCTTGGCAATTTTGCATTGAGGGATATAAAGCTTCCTGATGATATAAAATCGGCCATTGAAGACAAGTTGGCTCAACAACAAGAAGCTGAGAAATACAAATACAAAATAGAGCGAGAAGCCAAAGAAAAAGAGCGTAAAATGATTGAAGCTGAAGGTATTAAAGAGTTTCAACGTATTGTTTCTGAAGGCATTAGCGACAAGCTGTTGAAGTGGAAAGGAATTGAAGCCACACAAGACTTGGCAAAATCGCCAAATTCAAAAGTGATAGTAATAGGTAGTGGTAAAGACGGACTGCCAATAATTCTAGGTGGCGAGAAGTAACCGCCTATGTTATCATTTTTTAGTTTATCGAAAAAAGTGGAAGCCCTATATGGGTAGCTGCTTACATTCGCTTTACAACAACTTGCAGGCAATTTCATGGAATTAGTTTACGAAGAACTGCAAAGCAGCGCTGTTAAAACCATTTCTGGACATCTATTAGATCTTTATACTGCCAATATTAAGCGATATTACACGGCAGAAGGGGA
>JAGQWA010000057.1 GCA_020437725.1 Bacteroidota bacterium
GCCGATAGATACAATGAAGTGGTGCAATTAGGGTTAACCGATCTAAAAAAAGCACTAGCCGAATTTCCTGACAATGACGACAACCAAAGAGCCCTTAACTTTCTGAAAACGAAGGAGTAAAATCAGTTTTAAGTGGTGAGTGCTGAGTCTGGAGTTGCGAATGGTGTAATCTTAAATCTTGAAAGTTTAATTTTCAATGAGTTACTTGTTTAGAGCTTCTAGTTGCTTGTCGTTATTTAATTCATTAATTCAAAAAATGATCAACTCTATAAGAGAAGGACAATGACTCAAAACTCAAAATTCAAAACTCAAAATTCAAAACTCAAAACTCAAAACTCAAGACTCAAAACTCAAAACTCAAAACTCAAAACTCAAGACAGCGTCATTCTAACTCAAGTACTAAAATTTCAACACGCCTATTGGCTTTTTCTTCTTCTTCGGTAGTTGCGTTTGGGTTAATCATTTCTTTGTTTCCCATGCCCCTATAAGTCATTCTATTTGGGTCAATTCCACGGTCAATCATCTCGGTATATACTCTTTTTGCTCTACGAGTAGAAAGATCTAGACCTTGCTCAATGTCGTCTTTTGAATAATTGATATTATTTGGCTGGCTAATGTGTCCGCGTATTTCTATATAGGCGTTGGGGTTTTTAATAAGAAGATTATAAATGTTTTGCATGGCTTCTTCAGAGCCATCGGCCAATGCCGCTTTGCCTGTTACAAAATATACACTCTCAAAATTTATTCGCTCTCTTACAACTACGGGCTTTAGCAATATTTCAACCGAAATTTTGCTGCCATTTTCATCATTAAAATTGGGTTTAATTTCAAGTTTATTGCCAATAAATCCGTTGGCGTTTGCGCTCACTTCATATTTTTTTCTAAAAGGAAGAATCCAAGTATGCTTTCCATTTAGGGTGCTAGTTTCCCATTCGCCAAATGGCATGTTGCTAAATTCTATTTTAACATCAGCATTGGTTGTTCTTTTGGTTTTTTCGTTTTTGGTTGAAACAGTTAGCTCAATTACTTGTCTAAATTCAACTCGACGGCACTTATCGGCTAAATAGCGGGTTCCATTTCTAATGGGTTCGGTTTCGCCACGACCTTTTACAACCAGTTTGTTGGCATTTACACCATATTTTACCAGTTGGTTTTTAACCACTTCGGCTCTAATTAAACCTAATTTCTCATTAAAGGCAGCTGTTCCGCTAGAGTCTGTATGGCCTTCTACCTCAAAAAGCGCTTGTGGAATTCTATTCATAATAGTAGCAACCTTTTGCAGAATGAGCAGGTCTGTACTGTCTAAAATAGCATTTGAAGAGTCGAAGTAAATACGTTGTTTAATTTCAATTGCACCGTAGTTATTCAGTGCTTGAGCGCTTGAAATTGCTGGAAAAATTAAGGCCAATAAAAAAGGTATTGCCCAACGCATTTATAGAAAATTTTTACCAATATACTTTATTCCTAGCTTAGCACTAAACGCCGTATGCACGCCTAATAAATCTCGAAGCGAAAATGAGATCTTTTAGTTCTTCTACTTCTGTGTTTAAAATATCGTCTGGGGTGCCTTCCCAAAGTTTTTTGCCATTATATAGAAAAACCACTTTGTCGCCCACTTCAAAAACTGAATTCATATCATGAGTATTAACAACTGTGGTAATATTAAACTCATCAGTAATTTCTTCAATAAGGTGGTCAATTTTTAAAGCAGTTTTTGGGTCTAGACCCGAATTTGGCTCATCGCAAAAAAGATATTTAATGTCCATAGAAATGGCCCTGGCAATACCCACCCGTTTTTGCATACCACCACTAATTTCAGATGGCATTAATTTATTTCGGTTTTCAAGGCCAACGCGCTTTAGGCAAAAATTTACCCTATCCAACACTTCTGACTCTGGCTGTTTTGTAAACATTCTAAGCGGAAATGCCACGTTTTCTTCTACAGTCATAGAGTCGAATAGAGCCGCACTCTGAAAAAGCATTCCAATTTCTTGTCTCAACTTTTTCTTATCTCTTAAACCCAATTCTAAAACAGATCTACCGTCATATAAAACATCGCCAGCTGAAGGTTCAATTAAGCCAACCATGCATTTTATTGTAACGGTTTTACCACTACCGCTGGCTCCAATTATCATGTTCACTTTTCCTGTTTCAAAAACAGCATCAACGCCTTTAAGAATAGAAAGGTCGCCAAATGATTTTTGTAGATTTTTAAGTTCAATCATGATAACTAGAGCAATAGTTGAGCTAAAATATAATCGGCAAAAAGTATGATTACGCAGCTCCAAACCACTGCACGTGTGCTAGCCTTGCCTACACCGGTAGCGCCACCTTGCGTATAATAACCTTGGTAGCATGAAATACTAGAAATAACAAAAGCATAAGTATAAGCCTTTTGTAAAGAAAAGATAAAAACCTTCTCCTTAAATATGCTTTGAGCACCTTGCAAAAAATCGTTTATTGGCACAATGCCTGAGTTGTTACCGATAAATGCACCGCTAGAGATCATTAATGCCATAGCAATTACCACAAGCATTGGAATAACAATAACCGTAGCCAAAATTTTTGGAAAAACCAAGTACGACGCGGGGTTAACGCCCATTACTTCAAGTGCGTCTATCTGTTCTTTAACACGCATGGTTCCTAACTCAGACGCCATGGCCGAGCCCACACGGCCTGCAAGCACCAAACATGTAATGGTTGGCGACAATTCTAAAATTGATGTTTCGGTTACAATTTCGCCAATTACCGTAACAGGTATCCAAGCTACAATTAGCTGATAAGCCGTTTGAAGAGTAGTTACCATACCCAAAAAAACCGCAATTAGGGCTACAATTCCTAAAGATTTAACGCCTACTTCGTTCATTTCACGAAACAGACGCTTAACGTACATTTTGGTACGCTCTGGTCTTCTAATTGAATTTCGAAGCAGTATTAAGTATTTGCCAAAATGATAAAATACGCCCATTTGGTGATTTGGAAATGAGTAATGTTGCCAGCAAAAGTAATTGCATTGATGAGAAACGTAATGGTTACTGGCGCCACAAAAGGAATAGGCAGAGCAGTAGTTGAAATATTTGCTAAAAATGGGCACAACCTTGCAATATGTTCAAGAAATAACCAAGAATTGCAAGAATTGGCCAACCGCTTAAAACTAGCATATGGCGTTAATGTTTACTACGAACAATGCGATGTGGCCGATAAATCTGATGTTGAAATGTTTGCCGAAAATGCTTTAGCAGAGTTTGGCCATTTTGATGTATTGATAAACAACGCTGGCGTATTTATGCCAGGAGCCATTTTAGCCGAAGAACACGAAACATTTGAAACCATGCTTAACACCAACTTGGTTAGTGCTTATACGCTCACCAAACTTATTGTACCATACATGGTGATTAAAAAAAGTGGACATGTTTTTAATATATGTTCTACCGCAAGCATAAAGGCTTATCCAAATGGTGGTAGTTATTGTATAAGCAAGTTTGCATTGTATGGAATGACCAAAGTGCTTAGAGAAGAATTAATGGAAACAGGTGTTAAGGTAACCGCCATTTTGCCTGGGCCAACTTACTCAGCATCATGGCATAGTGCTAACATACCTAAAGAAAGATTTATGATGGCCGAAGAAGTAGCCCAAGCCGTTTATGCTGCCTTTGCAATGCCAGGCAATGCAGTATTTGAAGACATAGTAATGAGACCACAATTAGGAGATATTTAAGTGTGCGTCCACTTATGAATTTTAGTCATCATTATTACATGTTGAAAAAAAGAGTAAAAAAGCCGTTCATTTGCGCGCTTTAACTAGCAAACGATACTCTTTTATAACATTAAACTTTAACATTGTAACACAGAATAATTGAATTGAAATGAGAAAAGCGATTTTTACCCTTTGCGCCTTCAGTTTAATAGTTTCAGCCAGTTTTGGCCAAACTCTCAAACTAGATAAGGACTACCAACAAGGTTTAAAAGACCTTGAATTAATGAACAAAGAAATTAAACCCGTATTTAAAGCCGGTGCAGAAGACATTACCATTGACGATTGGTATGGCTGGTGGGGAGATTGGAATACTTTCCAAGGTGGTTTTGATGCTAATGCTACATTCACCAACCTTTTCCCAGATTCTAACATGACTTATTTATACTTTGATGAAGAGAATAACGAAGCCATTTCTAGATCAAACACATGGTGTGCCTATGGCCAAGGTTTCGATCCACATGATGTAGCATGGTCAGATCCAGATCTTTACGGAGTAAGAGATTGGCATGCTTACACCATTGATTCGGGTTTTGTAACTTATGGTTATTTTAGAGACAACTTAGATGCATCGGTAGTTGACACCCTAATTGTTCAAATTTTTGTTTCTGGCGGCGATCAGTTGGTTTCTGGTTGGTATAATGGCACTGAAAGAAGTGTATTTGCTACTCCAAAACAAGATAGAAGAAGAGGGCTTAACGCATCTGGCGAAGCCGTAGGTGCTAACCCTACCTATGAGCTCAAAATTCCATTAACCATTGACGATTCTACACAATTAAACGCGAAAGGAAATTTTTTCCCAAAGAGAAAATATTGGGGTTGGAACGAAGGAGCTGGTTTGGCAATGAATGCCAACCAAATTGCGCATACCATAGTTTCATTTAAACCAGGTACTCCTTATACGTTAGGTGATACTTTGTACTACGATAACGACCTGGCCAATATTGGCATTCAAGCACCAACAAGAACCTATAACCGTTTTGGAATTTTGGTGCATGTTCAAACACCAAATGTAAGCCCACTTAAAAGCTACAACAACCCTTCTTATATAGCTCGTTGGAACCGTTACAAAGACCCTGATGGTACAGTTGCTTTTATGGCTGGCACTTTTAACCCTGGTAGATATGCTCGCGGTAGCAACCCTGCAACTGGTTATCCTAGAATAGCATATAAAGCTAGAGCTGAATTTAGTGGTTCGGTTGGTGAATTAAACGCAAAAGGTTTTGGAATGGGCAGTTTGTATCCAAACCCAGCCAATGCAAGCACTCAATTTGTACTTACTTTAGGTAATAATGAGCAAGCTACTGTAGAAATACTTGATCTTACTGGTAAAGTAGTTTCAAATGCTTTCAATGGTCAATTAGCCAAAGGTGAGCACACTATTGATTTGAACACAAAATCGCTTAATGCAGGAATGTACATTGTTAAAGTATCTGCTGGGGAGTTTGTTCAATCAACTCAATTGTCTATTACTAAGTAGAACAGTTCTGTTTTAAATATAGAAAGCCGCGGCCTTTGGGTCGCGGCTTTTTTTGTGCTTAAGTTTTTGGTTGAAACGATTTTGGGTTTGCCATGGGTTGAAGCTTAGATTTGGCCATACCATTGTTGCGGTATCAATTCTCTAAACGAGTTATCTCTTAAAAGTTGTCAGGCATCTGAAAGATGTCAGACAACTGCAACGCTTCAACCGTTTAGAATACATTAGACAAGGCAAAAAGACTTTTTAAAATATCAAGGAGCTCCCCAAGTCAACATCAATTCCATTCTACATTCAAACATCTTCATTCCTTCTCCTGTATTCTCACTTCTATGAATAAAAAAAGCCCACCTGAAATTCAAGCGGGCCTTTGCAAATCTCATATTTTGAAGATGCCTAGTTTTCTAACGGTAAGAAAGAATAGTTCTTACCATAGCGCATCATTTGTTCTGTAAAATCTTCAGGATAGGTAATTGTTACATCTGTTATTTCACCCGCATCGTTAGTTTCCAACTCAAGTCTTGGGTTAATAAATGCACCGTAAGGTGGAATATTAAGCGAAGCCACCCTGTTAAGCACTTGTTGGTGCATATTAGCATCAACTTGCACGCCGTAATCCTCTACCAAAGCAGAGCCAGCATCAAAATCGCCTTGAGATTTAATTCGTTGAACTTCTCTCAACAAATCGCCAAAAAGCACTCTCAGCTTTTCATAATCATTAATTTCAAAGTAAAACTTATCATCTCTTAGCACTTTGGTAATTACGTTTTCTGCCTGACCTTTTTCAAAAACCCAAGCGGCCACCATTTGGCGGTTACGCATGTGGTCTTCTTCAATGGTTTTGCCCATATCAAGGCGTTTTAATTGCATCATTAATCCATTGCGGATATAAGAGTCATATTCAGCTTTTCCTACTTCTAAAGAAGGCATTAAACCTAATTCAACCAGTTTAGGATCCATTAAATAATATAATGCCACCAAGTCTGCCCTGGCTTCTTCTAAAGTTGATGCATAGTTTAAGAGGGTTTCTTTGTGATCTTGCACGCCTTCTTCTATTTTACCGCTGGCGTGGCCAACTACCTCGTGCAGTGCCGTGTGCAGTTTGCTTGCTAAAACGCCATATTTTTCAGCTCTTTCAATTTCTTCTTCATCATGAGCAAATTCTGTAAGGGTGCCTTTGCCTGCTGCTTTTTCGTAGGCCAAAACAATGTTATGAAGGCTAACAGATTTTGAACCTTTGGTTTCTCTAATCCAGTTAGAGTTTGGAAGGTTAATGCCAATTGGGCCAGTTGGATTGCAGGCTCCACCTTCAGTAACTACCTCAATAACTTTATAAGAAATACCTTTTACTTCTTTCTTTTTGTGTTGATCAAGTATTGGGCTGTTGTCTTCAAACCATTGGGCTTGGTCAGCCACAACGGCCATTTGTTCAGAAGCTTCTAAATCAGCTATTTGAACAACTGATTCGAATGATGCTTTTTTGCCAAGTGGATCGTCATACACTTCAATAAAACCATTAATTACATCAATATCGCCTTCGGTAGCTTCAACCCAAGCAATGTTGTATTTGTCCCAAGTTTTAAGGTCGCCGGTTTTGTAATATTCAGCTAATAGTTGAAATGCTTTTTGCTGCTTGTCATTTTCAGCAACTTCAGCGGCTTTTTCAATCCATTTAACCACTTCTTTAATGGCACCAGAATACATGCCATCTACTTTCCAAACCTTCTCAACCAATTTGTTGCCTTCTTTTACCACTTTTGAGTTTAGGCCATACCAAATGGGAGTTTTGTCATTAGGGTCGCGCATTTTTTTATAAAAATCAACCACTTCTTTTTCAGTAACACCCTCGTAAAAGTTCACTGCTGATTGGGCTACTTTATCAATACCCTTGTCTTTGTTGGTTTTCTTTTTATCAAACTCAGGGTCGAAAATGATTTTGTTTATTAGTGCCCAAAAAGTCTCTTCGTTATATTCTTGAGAGATAGGCCATTCGCTTGGCGAGTTAGCAACCAATTCTTTGAAATATTCGGCATCAAAACCAGGTGTAAACTTCTCCATGCCATAGTGGTGATGAATGCCATTGGCTACCCAAAACTGCTTGGCAAACGTGTGGAAAGCTTTCCAGTTTTCAGATTCTCTATCGCCAGTGTAGTTGGCAATAATGTTTTCAATAACTTTTCTGAGCTTAAGGTTGTGCTTATAATTCTGATCGTAAAAAATGTCTCTACCGGCCAAAGCAGCCTTGTGTAAATAATACAGAAGCTCTTTTTGCTTAAGGTTTAATTTATCCCAGCTTTCTACATAGTAGCGGTGCATTCTAATGTCGGCAAAGTCTTCTGCCCAGTAATCGCGCTCAATTGTTGTTTCCATTTCTTCTTTTTCCAAGTCATTTTCTGCGGCATTAGCGTCTGCTTTTTGCGCATTATCGCAGCTAAATACAGCCAAGGTGGCCATTAATAAAATGAGTAAGTGTTTAGTTGTTTTAATCATGTTCCAGTAATTGGATTGTTGTTTCAAAAATGTGGAATTAATTAGGAAATGCCCAATGTGGTTTAAGACTTGATTAGCACATTTGCCATGTGGCTGATTTTAACAAGAGAAAGATTATTGTAACCGAAGATGGGTCTCATTCCATTTTAGTTGATGATATAAATGAAGCCTACCATTCTGACCGTGGTTCGTGGCAAGAGTCGGTTTATACGTATGTAACCGAGGGAATGCTTACTTATTTGAGAAAAAACCCGGCTTCAAACCACATTAAGATTTTTGAAATGGGATTTGGAACGGGGCTAAACGCATTTGTTTCGTTGCTTTCAAAACCCGAAAATGTTTCTATTCATTATTGTGGAATTGAAGCTTACCCAGTTGGCCAAGAAGAATATTCAAAGCTCAATTATGCAGCTTTGGCACAAAAAGAATCGCAACCCAGTTTTCTTGATTTGCATATTTGCGAGTGGAATTCGATTCAAAAACTTTCTGACTCTTTTTGGTTGGAAAAATTAGAAGGCACCATTCAAGAAACACCAATTGGCAGCGGCTACCAGGTGGTTTATTTTGATGCTTTTTCGCCACGAACACAACCTGAACTCTGGCAGCCAGCTATTTTTCAAAAAGTGTACGACTCTATGGACTATGGTGGCGTTTTGGTTTCGTATTCAGCAGCAGGAATTTTTAAACGGTCTATGCAAGCTGCAGGTTTTTGGATGGAAGAAATTCGTGGTGCACGTGGAAAACGCGAAATGGTGCGCGGAATAAAAATGTAGAAATCATTAATGAAAAAACGAAAACTGCTGGTTGCTCTGTTGTTTAATCTCGTTTTTACGGGTTTGGGGTTTTGGTATTTAGGTAAGCGCATTGCTGCAATTGTATTTGGAGTGTTTCTTTTAGTGCCATTGCTTGCTCTTTATCTGCCAATTCAACCACAAGAGGCACTTACAGCATTAGGGTTATTAGTTATTGGTTGGCTAATAATGATGGGTTTAACCATAATGTATTGGAAACGACAAACTGATATGCCTGAAATGAAGGCTAAAAGATGGGTTCTATACTTGGTTGCAATAGTGATTTGGAATGTGGCTTTTTCAACTATTAGCGAGCCCAAAATGCTCGATAAAATTGCCATTCGCTCTTTTACTATTCCAACAGGTTCAATGTCGCCAACACTTGATATTGGTGATTATTTAATTGCTTCACGTGGTGCAATTACCAATTATGAGCCTGCAGTTTTTAAGTATCCTAAAAAGCCTTCAGAGTATTATGTAAAACGGTGTGTTGGTTTACCTGGTGATAGTTTGATAATTAAAGAATCGGTTGTTTATCAAAACAATGTGCCAGAGTTGGGTATTGAATTAAAGCATATTTACGCCATTGGTTATTCAAATAAAAATGAGCTTCAAACGGCAGTAAAAAAGGTATTTTCTGCAGAATCTGAGCTTGAACAGTTAATGCTAGACTTTGATTTGTTACCCAAAGAAAAGGGCGTTTGGAATGCCCATTTAACCAAAGAGCAAGCAGATAAAATTGGTAACATTAAAGGAGTTTCTATAAGCCAATTTAGCATGCCTAATTACGAAAAACTGTATGGCGACAAAAATGATAGTTGGACAGTTGATAATTATGGACCAATTTGGGTGCCTAGAAAGGGCCAATCAGTTGCGCTTACGATTAAAAATTCACCTTTTTTATGGCCAGTAATTAAGGCAGAACACCCAGAATGGGAAATTTGCCCAAAAGATGGTCAGATCTATAAAAACTGCTCAGATATTTTACTTGATTACAAGTTTGAGAGAGACTATTATTTTATGATGGGCGACAACAGGCATAATTCTCAAGATAGCAGATTTTGGGGCTTTGTTTCTGAAGATTTGATTTATGGTCCGGTTTGGAAAGTGTTTAAGTAATTTGGTTACTCATCAACTTCAATCATTAATAATTGGCCATCTGAATACCTAATTGAAACCAAGCCATCTGCCAAAGCTTCGTTGCTAGAACCAGTTCTTTCGCCAAACTTCAACTCCCCATTCTCTAGCTCATATTTAAGTCCTGATGTTGAAATGCCCTTTGCAATTGGTGCCGGAATAAGCGAAATGATTTTACCTGCCGGATACCATTTTTCGAATTGCTTTGGCAGAAGAAACATTTTACACCAGTTGTTGTACATCACCAATCTCACTTTTTGCGCCATTTTCACAAAACTTGATAGATTGCTAGTGGCGTGGTCAAGCCGTTTACCATCGGCCCAAACTATGTTTATTTCGGCAGCACCTTTTTCTATTAAAAATGCAATTCCCTTCTCAAAATCAGTAAAATTTTGGTTGGGCGTATGCACAATTTCAACATTGCTTTGGCCAAGTTCTGCCAGCTTTTCTTCGGGGTTGAAATCGTCAAAATCACCTAGCCAGTAATCTACTTTTACACCTAGTTCGCAAAGTTTTGGAAATGCTCCATCTAAAGCCACCACCACCGGACTCCAATTAAGCAGTTGCTCAAGCAATTGCATGCTGCATGGTTCGCCATCGGCAATTAGTAGTGCAGGTTCTTGAAAATCTCTTACCACATGGTGCGACGACATTTGCGCTTTTTAAAGATATTGCCGCGAAGTACGCTAAAATTATGGCCCTGAAATTAGATTGGCTTAAGGTAGAAAGAGATGCAGAATGGTTGCTAGAAATATACAAACCATTTGTACTTGAAACAGCAATAACATTTGAGCTCGAACTGCCCACCTTGTCAGATTTCAGCGCCAGAATTTCAAAGATTCATAACACCCATCCATTTATTGTAGCTATTGAAAACAGCCAAACCATTGGCTATGCTTATGCCAACGTATTTAGAGAACGAAAAGCGTATGATTGGATTAAAGAGCTAAGCGTATATGTTCATCCAGCATTTCAGAAAAAGGGTGTTGGTATAAAGCTCTACCAAACTTTAATGGAAATTCTTACCCAACAAGGAATTTGCAGGGTAGTAGGTGGCATTGCTTTACCCAACGAAAAGAGCGTAAAATTTCACGAAAAATTGGGATTTCAACACGTGGGCACGTTTGTAAAAAGTGGCTACAAATTCAACCAATGGTGGGATGTTGGCTTTTGGGACAAAGAACTCAATTCAACCGCCAAAGAAATAATTCCTATTTCAGAACTTCGGAAGCACAGTCTTGAGTCTTGAGTTTTGAGTTTTGAATTGAAATAACGTTGAATTTTTATTTTGAATTATATATTAACGCCTAGTCCAAAATCCTTTAAAACACTATAAAATATTCTCTAATCCCTATTCCCTTTTCACTTCTCTATTCTCTATTCCCTTCTCTCTGCAAAGCCCTTTACATTTGCTACCCCAAATAAACTCTACGTATGGTACTGTCAATGACAGGTTATGGTGCTGCCACCAAGCAAAATCAAATTTTAAAGGTTGAAATTGAAGCAAAGTCGGTAAACAGTAAGTTTTTAGACTTGAATTTGCGATTACCAAGACTTATTCAACCGCTTGAAATGGACATTAGAAACCTAATAAATAAGCATGTTATGCGTGGAAAAGTGATGTTTTCTGCCAATGTGCAAATTCTAGATTTAGGCAATGCCAAACGCAACATAAATATCGATTTATTTAACTCGTACCTAGAAGATGTGAAGCAACTCACAACTCAAAATGGCCTAAATGATAGCAACTTGCTACAGGTGGTAATGAACATGCCAGAAGTTTTAGACACCACAACCCAAGAGCTCGATGCCGAAACCGCTAAATTGGTGATGACTTGCTGCCAAGAAACCATTGAAAACCTGCAACAATTTAGGGCCGACGAAGGCAAAGCCCTTAGCACTGAACTAGAGAACTATTGCAACAATATAGAAGCTACTTTAAAACAAATAGACCAAATTAAAGACCAACGTATTGACACCATAAAAAAGCGTTTACAAGACCTGCATGACCGCTATGAACTTAGCGATAAAGTTGACAACAACCGTTACGAGCAAGAAGTGCTATATTTTATAGAGAAACTTGAAATTACCGAAGAAATAGTTAGGCTTAACAACCACATTAACTACTTTAAAAAAGAACTAAAAGGCACGGGTTCAGGCAAAAAATTAGGCTTCATTTCTCAAGAAATGGGCCGAGAGATAAATACCATTGGCTCAAAAGCCAACCATGATGGCATACAGCACATGGTGGTTGATATGAAAGAAGAATTGGAAAAAATTAAAGAACAAGTGCTCAATATTCTTTAATGACTAAAAAACACAATAAACTAGTGGTTTTTTGCGGACCATCAGGCGCTGGCAAAAGCACCTTGGCCAAAATTGTAATGAAACATTTTGGTGTTTTTGAGCTTTCTATCTCAGCCACTACACGCCAACCGCGCCAAGGCGAAGAACACGGCGTGCATTACTGGTATATTTCTACCAAAGAGTTTAAAAAGCGAATTGCCAATAACGAATTTTTAGAAATATACCAGTAATGCACGCCGT
>JAGQWA010000579.1 GCA_020437725.1 Bacteroidota bacterium
AAATGGGCTTACTACCTCAATTGAGGTAGTAAAACGTAAAAAGCCCCGACCATTGCTGATCGGGGCTTTTTTATGTGGGTTGAATGTTTATCTATCCACCAATAGCTAATCTGCTGAAAGAAGTAACGGTTAAGTCGCTGTCAACTTTTTTCAACATTTCGCCTACGCTCATAGAACCATCTTTAACAAAAGGTTGAGCCAAGAGAGTATTGTCTTTAAAGAATCTACCCAATTTACCAAGAGCAATTTTTTCAGCTAGATCAGCTGGTTTGCCTTCAGCAGCAATTTGCTCCTTGGCAATATCTAACTCTCTATCAATGGTTTCTTTTGGAATACCATCTTTATCAACCGCTAAAGGATTCATGGCAGCAATTTGCATAGCTGCATCTTTACCAGCAGCTTCAAAATCGCCACCACCAGCTTTGTTAAGAGCTACAAGAACACCAATTTTCTTGTTGCCGTGCACATAAGAAACCACTTGGTTGCTGTTTACTAAGGCATATTGAGAGATTTCTATTTTCTCGCCAATTTTAGCAACTTGCTCAAGAATATGTTCTTTAATAGACACACCATTTAGGTCTAATGAAAGAAGTTCTTCTTTTGTGGCTGGTCTTTCTTCCATTGCTCTATTAGCAACTGCTTCGGCAAAGGCAATAAAGTCAGCGTTTTTAGCAACAAAGTCGGTTTCGCAGTTTAAGGCAACAGAAATTCCTGTAGAATTATCGTTAGAAGTAAGGGCAACTACCACACCTTCATTTGATTCTCTATCAGCTCTTTTGTCAGATATTTTCTGACCTTTTTTGCGTAAATAATCAATAGCAGCTTGCATTTCGCCATTGCTTTCTTGCAAGGCTTTTTTGCAATCCATCATACCGGCTCCGGTAATTTGACGAAGCTCGTTTACTTGTTTAGCTGTTATTTGCATTGTATTTCGGCTAATTATTATTTAGAAAATTTTATGCTTCTGTTCTTTCTTCAGCCGTTTCTTTAGAGGCATCTTCTTTTTGCTCATCCTTAGAGCGCTTACGCTCTGCCAAGCCTTCGGCAATTGAGTCTCTCAATGCTCCTGTAATTAACTCAATAGATTTTGTTGAGTCGTCGTTAGCAGGAATTGCATAGTCAACCAATCTTGGATCGGAGTTGGTGTCAACCATACCAAAAGAAGTAAGATTTAATTTAGAAGCTTCGGCCACTGCAATATGCTCCTTTTTCACATCTATAATGAAAAGGGCTGCAGGTATTCTTGTAAGGTCTGCAATACCACCTAACACACGGTTTAGTTTATCTCTTTCGCGGGTTAGTTGTAATCTTTCTCTTTTTGCCATGTTTTGAAAAGTTCCATCTTGCTCCATCTTATCGATGTTTTGCATTTTCTTGATAGACTTTCTAACTGTTGCAAAATTGGTAAGCATACCTCCAAGCCATCTTTCTGTAACATAAGGCATATTAACCGAATTGGCTGCCTCAATTACAATGTCTTTGGCTTGTTTTTTAGTGGCTACGAATAGCACTTTTCTGCCAGATTTTGCGATATTCTTGATCGCGTCACAGGATTGGTCAAGTTTTTTCACGGTTTTGTACAGGTCAATAACATGAATCCCGTTTTTTTCCATGAAAATGTAAGGGGCCATTGCAGGATCCCACTTACTTTTTAAGTGACCAAAATGTACACCTGCATCTAGCAACTGATCTAAAGTTACTCGTGACATTTTGTTTATTAAAGTGTTTAAATTAACGTTTAGAGAATTGGAAGCTCTTACGTGCTTTCTTCTGTCCTGGTTTCTTACGCTCAACCATTCTAGGGTCACGTGTAAGAACACCTTCTGGTTTAAGAGCAGCATGGTGCTCTCTATCTAGTTTAAGTAAAGCACGAGAAAGACCTAA
>JAGQWA010000580.1 GCA_020437725.1 Bacteroidota bacterium
TGATGAAATTGTTCGTCCATTGCTTCCTTATAGAATACTCAACGTTACATCAGGAAAAAGTGCCTTAGGTTCCTTGTTATTACTACGGTCTTCACGAAGCGCATCCATAGATTTAATGATGTTATCGTAAATAATTGACCCTTCTGCAATCAATAAAACTTTTGTCTCCTCTGGAAACTGAGATTTAATGACATTGGCTTGTCGCTGCAAGCCTTTATAGTCAAAGCCTTTACTATTCTTTGGAATTTGAACGCGCTTTAATTGGGGTCCTCCCTGCACACTCGGATCAACGGTAAAACCGCCATCTGTCACTCGGACCATTAACAAAAGTGATTTCTTTTGAACTTGAGCAGCGGCTTGACCCGCATCGGGTGTTAGTTGAGGAATGGATGCATTCAAAACCGTAAAACTCAAAAAACTGGTGATATTATACAGCATGAACAACACCAAGTTCACCATAATATCCATATACGGAACCAGGTTTAATTCATGGCTCCCTTCATCGAAGTCAACGGATCGTCTTCTCACAAAATCATCCTACTAATTTAAGCAACTTTCTCTGCTTCATGTCTAAGGGTCAAAAGATTTTCAAGCCGACTCGAATAATAATCGAGATCCGCAATAATCTTTTTAGCAAGTCCTGAAAGAAATAGATGAGCCACAATGCAGCCTACGGCAATCAACAAACCAAAAGCTGTATTGTAGAGAGCTTCGGCAATACCAATACCCATAAGCTTTGCTCTTGCCTCAGCTGAAGCCTCAGACAAAGACGTGAAGGTTGTCATAATACCAAGAATGGTTCCAATAAGGCCGATTAGCGTTGCAATGTTGGCAATGGCCCACAAAGATCCAATTCGCTTTTCAACTTGGGGGGTGACTTGAAGCAGAGCTTCATCAACGCCCATTGACACTGCCATACCACCGCGATTTGCCTTGACTAAGCCAGCCTTAACCACTGTGGCTAAAGGCGTCGAGGAAGTATTGCTAAAGTTTATCGCTTGGGTAAGATCATTGGCGAGAACAAATTTTTCAATGTTCTGCATGAAACCCCGACCATCGGCCGTATACCTAAAAATCAACAAAAACATTCTTTCCAGAATGACCCCTACCGCAAAAATCGAGACAATCGCATTGACGATCATCATCGGGCTTTTCACAAAAATTTCAAAAAATCCAGCCATGGTTCCTCCTTAAATCGTTACGCAACTGGCACTTTTTACGATTCTAACGAATTTTGCCAACTAAGCAATTAATGTTGCGTTTTCACAAAGACAACTTCAGTCTAGCAAGTTCTTACGCATATGCCAAAATTTCGTTAGCCCATTTCTGATGCCGCGACCACATACCTATCTTTTTTTGAGGCGCCATAAATGTCGTCTTTATGTATCTGTTTTTAAGCTTGATGATTCTCGAGAGCGATGTCTCAAGATTTTTAGTCGATAGGATTCCTTTTCTTGAAGCCCTGGAAAGCGCATCATAAATATTCATGGCTTCATCTAGCGACTTGCATACCAATAACAAATCCACACCGGCTGCCATAGATTGTACTGCTGCATCCGACAAAGCTTGATGTTTTGCAATCGCATTCATTTCAAGATCGTCACTCACAATGACCCCTTTATACTTGAGTTTTTGCCTTAACAGTTCTCCAAGAATGCATTTTGACATCGTTGCGGGATTTTTTGGATCCAAAGACGGATAAATTACGTGAGCTGTCATAATCATTGGAACGCCTGCTGAAATGGCAAACTTGAATGGAACTACCTCTCGCCTCATCAATAAAGCTTTTGAAGCCTTAACTGTCGGCAAAACCTTGTGACTGTCTGAAGTCGTATTGCTGTGTCCAGGAACATCCTTTGCCCAGGTCTACACTCTTTCCC
>JAGQWA010000581.1 GCA_020437725.1 Bacteroidota bacterium
CAAACCAAAAAGTGCTTATCTATGGCGCGTCAAGCAGCGTTGGTGCTTATGCCATTCAATTAGCCAAACTGAAAGGCGCCGAAGTAACTGCTGTTTGTTCTGCCAAAAACCATGCATTGGTAACCGATTTAGGAGCAGACAAAACCATTGACTACCACGTGGAAGACTTTATCCAAAACGGTGAGTTTTACGATGTGATTTTTGATGTAGTTGGAAAATTAGAATTGAAACATGCGCTGCAATCTCTAAAAGAACATGGCGCTTATGCCCACGCAGTTGGCACTCCAGATGTTGCAATAAAAGCAGCACTACTTAAGAGAAAAAAGAGATTCAAGTTTATTGGCGGTGGCTCTAGCAAAAAATCTGATGACTTATCTTATTTGGGTCAACTATTAGCTAATGGACAGATTAAAACCCCAATTGAAAAATATTACACCATGAAAGACCTGCCTGAAGCACATGCACATGTAGATTCTGGCAGAAAAGCGGGCAACGTAATTGTACAAATGATGAGCTTGATTCTTTAATTATTTGCTGAACTTGAAGTTGTGAGTGTTGAGAAACTCAAATTTTAAATATTGAATGTCGAATGTTGAATTTCATTTAGTGGTTTTGGGCATTTCGCGCTTGCGAGAAATCTATTGACATTGAACAAGCAGTTTAAAGGGAAAAATTTAAAGTTTAAAGGCTGATTCAGTCCAAGGTCTTTTAATTGAAAGTTTAATTATTGGTTTGTTGGTATTTCTATTTACTATTCGCTTTTCGCTATTCGCTAATTGCTAGTCCAAAGTCTTGGAATTGAAAATTGGATTGGCGACGAGGTCTTTTCGAGCAGAGCGAAAAAATCTGATACTCGGCATCAGATAAGCAGTTAAAACAGTTGATTACATTTACTTCTCTTGCCCTGCAGCTTCAGCTTTTAGTTGCAGCTTAGACCCACTCAACACTCATTTTAGCCTTTTTAAACTAACTCTGCTATTCAATTACATTTTAAATGAGTTATTTGTTGGCACAATTGCGCAATTATGAAAAAAGCTACTCTCTCACTTCTGGCCTTTATTTTACTGTTTGCAGGTTCTGCATCAGCCCAAATTACCATTGATTCTGTACACATGCCTGTAATTGGCGATTCAATTGAACGTGGCCTTACACGCAAAATCGATTCACTTTTTAATCCAACCATTAAAGCTCTGGGCGTCACTTTTGACTGTTCTTGGTTAGACGACACAAGTGATTTATCGCTTACCTATTTCTCTGACCCTTCGTCTCATCCAGATCAAAGTCAGTTTCCAACTGCCAACATTATGCAGATTGAAGACACCATTGACATTTTCTGTAAAAAAGACAAAGACGGATATGTTGGAATAGGCGTTGCATACGCTGGTGTTTCGAACGGCGCGTTTAATCCTCAGCCTATTTTCATGAAAACGCCCTTCAATTACCAAGACCAATACAATAGTCATGGTTACGTAAAAGCATCGGTACCCAATATTGTAGATGTTGTTTTAGACCTTAAACGAGATGTTGAAGTGGTGAATTATGGCAATGTAAAAATGCCCGACACCATGCTTTACGAGGTTTTGGTGGCTAAAGTGATTGAAATTTTTGAATTTGAATACACCTTAGGCGGTAACACCACCAAAGAGCGCGATTCAGCCATTTATTATGAGTTTTATTGCCAAGAATTTCCACTTCCGTTGCTCAGGGCAAGAATGAACGATACCGCAGTGGTTAGTGTAGAGTTTGTGTTTTTAGGCCACCCTATTACCGTAGGAAAAGAAAAAATAGCCAAAAATGATGTGGATGTTTATCCAAATCCAACAACGTCAAATTTTAATATAACAACCAGTGTTATGGGACAACTAAATGTGTATTCTT